>NZ_JBQIKP010000003.1:0-172604 GCF_056796775.1 Schaedlerella sp. | reverse complement strand
ATAGATTTGATTTCCGGCGAAGCTGTTCCGGCAGAATTTATGATACCTGCTGTTATTTCCATTTCCTTATCCATTTTGGGGGTGTTGATTGCCATTCGCCTTTTCAATAAAAAGCAGCTTTAATTGTCGAATTTACAGCGATTTGAAGAAATACTCTTGAAGTCAACAATTTAACATCTGCGTAAATCTGCTGGACGACGGCAAAAGAAAAAAGCCGTCGTCCAGCAGACGTACTTCTATACTCTTAATGCGGCGGCTTAGACTAAGCCGCTGTTTTATTATGGCGGCTTCGGGAGGTAGCCGTCATGTTGATTACAGTTATCACGAATAGCAGATTGTCAAAAAAATCCTATTTTCTGCAACGGCATATTCCGGTCATAGAGATGAACACACAAATCATCATAATTACTTAAATAACTCATATTACCAAACGCCTATGCGGTTTTATGCCTGCATGGGCGTTTGTTGTAATAGCCCCCTACTGGGAGGAAAGGGGGTGATGAGAAAATGAGGTATTCCGAACAATTTATGGAGCATATCGAATATGCCTTTGCCGCGTTCTGTAAAATCGTTCTCCGCAATGCGGCAATCAGCGCGTACCGCGATTTGGGACGGAAACAGAAGCATGAAGTATCACTTGACTATCTGATGTCGGAAACGTCTTTTGAACCGTTTGCAACCGATAACTATTTTGAGCAGTATGTTTATGAGAAGCCGACTGTTTTTGTCGTGCAAGGGAAAGAAGTCGTCGTTACAAGTAAACGGTTAGCCGACGCATTAGCTAACCTGTCAGAACAAAGGCGTACTGTTCTGCTGATGAATTTCTTCCTCGGTTACAGCGAAAGAAAAATCGGGAATGAATACAAAAGAAGCAGAAGTGCAGTCAACTACTGGAAACTGGCGGCATTGAAGCAGTTAAGAAAAGAACTGGAGAAAACAAAACATGAGGAATAAGAAACTGATACCCTTTGAAACCATTGAGAAAGCTGTTGCCGGCGAGCCGGAAGCCATAGACGCGGTACTGCGGCATTACACAGCGCGGATTAAATATCTGTCTACTTATCGCGGGCATATTAACGACGATATTCAAGACCGTTTGAAAGCACAGCTTATCAAAGCTATCCTGCAATTCCGTTTTGACAGGTAAGAAGTAGCAAAGCCAGAAAAAGCCGTCAAGGATAAAATGCACGCTTGCGTGTCCTTGACGGCTTTCCCTGTCTTTGCTGTTGGGCAGCCAAGAGAGCGCAATCGGATAAACCGCTTACGCTCTCTATCCATTATGGAATGTTACGCGATAGAGTGTGCTTCTTGCTTGATTTAAGCGGCATTACAGAGAAGATAAGGGCAGGGGTAAGGGTTTTATACTCCCACCCTTAAAAATGAGGTTCTACTGCGTAACATAACAAACGATATTTTTATATTGCCGTTTCCATTCCGTTCTTTTCCATTCCGGCGGCTCTGCCGTTTTGCTTTGCCCCCAAATGAGAGAGATTAGGGAAAGGATAGGAAGGGAATGGGTATTTGATTAAATCTGTATTTGGTATTTCTCTAGTTGTTTATATCTTTATTTAATTGCGTTGGATTTTCCAACGTAGGTTTTTCCAATGTTGGATAATCCAATGTAGGCTTTTCCAACATTGGAAAAGCCAAGATAGGCGGTCTATGCTCCCTCGGATAATTACCACAGGTTTGTTACGCAGTAGAAAGGCGTTTTTGAGGGAAAGGGTATAAAACCCTTGCCGCGCGGAAAACGTACCCGCAAAGCCGCTTGTATCAAGGCTTTCTCAGCCCCTACTGCGTAACAAAGAGCATGAAAAAAGCGGGCAAGAAACGCTTTGTTTCTCACTCGCCTTTTTCTGCACCCCGTATGGCAGCTACCCTATTTCAATTTGTTGGTTGATACTGTTTTATGAGTAACTACCATTTGACAGGTTTTTTTCCGAAGCTGCCTATCAGGCTTTTGTAGAATATATTTATATCGCGATCCAGAGAATACGGGAAGAACATTTTATTTCTTTTCATCCGGATCAGAGAGACTATCTGGAACGGGAGGACTATTTTTTTATAGAATCCCTGGTTCAGGAGCTTGAAAGAGATTTCCAGGTGGAATGGCCTGAATTGGAAAAGCTCAGCCTTGCTGTCTGGATGTGCGGAAACAACAACCGGAACCAGCTGATACAATATAGAGAAAATCTGGTGATCCGAAATGAAATCTATACAAAGCTTGGTGAGATCCTGGAGTCGATCTATCAGGAATTCCACATTGATCTCCGCGGCAATCTGGAATTACATATGTCCCTGGCGCAGCATATGATGCCTATGGATATCCGTTTGAAATACGGCCTGAAGCTGGCAAATCCACTGCTTGAAAACATTCGTTCCATGTATCCTCTGGCATGCCAGATTGCCGGTTTTATGGCAGCGGAATTGGAACATATCTATGAAGCCTCTGTCTCTGACGATGAAATCGGATATCTGGCTGTAATCTTTGAACTGGCTCTGCAAAAGAAAGAGCACAGCCCCGAAAAGAAAAATGTGCTTCTGGTCTGTGTTTCCGGACGCGGCACGGCCCAGCTTTTAAGACATCAGATAGAAAGCAGATTTTATGATCATATTGACCGGCTATACGTAAAAGGAACATTGGAATTGGAGGATCGTGATTTTGAGGAGATTGATCTGGTCGTTACCACCGTACCGCTCAACCGCGGCATCCAGATTCCTGTCATTGAGATCAACGAGCTTCTGACCTTGAATAACCAGGCAGAGATGCGCCTGGCCCTGCAGTCCGATAAACCGTTTCTATGGGAGTCCTATTATAAAGAAGATTTATTCTTTTCAGATTTATGCAGGGAACATAAGGATGAGGTCCTCGAGCAAATGTGTGAAATGATTTCCGAAAGATATCCGATGCCGGAGGATTTTTTCCAGTCTGTCATGAACAGGGAAAATACCGCGTCCACCGATATCGGAATCCGCTCAGCGCTCCCGCACCCGGACCGGCTGATCCCGGAAAGTACAATGATCGCTGTAGGAGTCCTCCGCAAGCCTGTTTTCTGGGGTAAAAAGGAAGTCTCCCTAGTTATTCTTGCATTAATTGGGAAAGGGGAGGATCCTGATATTCAGAAGTTTTACGAGGGTACGATCCGGCTGCTTTCAGACGCCGCAGCCATAAGCGAGTTGGAAGCGCGCCCCGATCATCAAACTTTGATTCGGCTGCTGAATAGCGGTTCTTTTCCCCGGCTATAGCTTGAAAAAAGATCGCTGTTCAAACCAGCCGCCGTATGAATCACTACATAAAATGCTCCATTCAATTTTTGCAGGATTGAATGGAGCGTTTTTTTGATTGGAGTTCCCGCAGGTTAAGTATTATTATAGAATCAATCCAAAAGCGCTTACAGGAAAATATCGGAAAATGGAAAGGAGTATATCATGGAATTTGAAAATCAGGTCATGGAGCTTATCGTAAACGACGGGGACGCGCGGGGAAAGGCACTGAACGCCGTATCGGCCGCCGCGGAAGGTCAGTTTGACCAGGCTGAAAAGCTAATGGAAGAGTGTAAATCGTCACTCAATCAGGCGCATAACATCCAGACCGGGCTGATCCAGGCGGAATTAAACGGTGATGATTCTGTACGCGTCACATTGCTGATAGTACACGCGCAGGATCATCTCATGAACGCGATCACAGTAAAGGACCTTGCGGAGCACATCATTCATTTATCAAAGGTTATTTATAAAAAGAAAGGGGAATAAAAATGAAACAGATTACACTAATTTGTGTCGCAGGAATGTCAACAAGTATGATGGTAAGCCGCATGAAGGCCGCGGCGGATTCCCGGAATCTGGACGTACAGATCCAGGCTATGTCGGAATCTTCTTTTGATACAGGCGGAAAGCAGACGGATGTCCTTCTGCTCGGCCCGCAGATTGCCTATCTGGAAGGGCAGATCCGGAAAAAGTATGAGCCGGAGGGCATCAGGATCAGCGTAATCCCGGCTCCACTTTACGGGATGATGAATGGAGAAGCGGTTTTAGATATCGCGTTAAACATGATGGAGGGATAAAAAGCAGCCATGAAACTATTAGAAAAATTTGAAGAATCCATGCAAAAAATATTCAATCCGCTCGCTCAAAAGGTCGGAGCAAATAAGGTTCTGCAAGCGGTGGCCCAAGGATGCCTTGCCACGGTTCCGATCACCATCGGGATTGCCCTGGTCTCAATTCTGGTAAATATCAATGTGGGCGGCTGGGGTACTTTTCTCGAAAGCTCCGGGCTGTACCGCGCAGGCCAGGAAGCGATCGGTGTCACCATGTCCCTGCTCGCGGTCTATCTTCTTGTGACGATATCTTATTCATACAGTAAGATACGCGGATATCACAACCTCATTGCAACGGTATTGTCCATGGCCGTATTTTTGATCCAGGTTCCTTCCACTCTTTCCATCGGAGAGGATCAGTCTGTCATGGCTCTGACCTCCGATTACCTGGGGAGCAACGGGATCTTTGTGGCTATCCTGATCTCAGTCATCACAACTGCAGCCTATTGTGCCCTGATGGATAAGGGAATCAAGCTGAAGCTGCCTGAATCTGTTCCTCCGATGGTAGCAGACGCGATTTCGGCCTGCATCCCTTCCATCATCCTCATCACAGCGGCGGTTTTGATCAAACTCGGATTCAGCCATACGCCGTTTGAAAATTTGTTCAGCCTGATCGCAACCATGATCCAGACACCGTTTATGAGGTTCGGCACCTCGCCCCTTGCATTTATCATATTCACCGTATTCTGCAACCTGCTGTGGTTCTGCGGGATCCACCCCTCCGCTATCACCAGCGTATATACACCCGTGATCATCGGCGCTATCATTGCAAATACGGAAGCCTTTGCTTCCGGCTCTCCGCTGCCTTATGCCTCGATCATCGTTGTATATCTGGTGTGTTCGATCGGCGGCAATGGCTGTACACTCGGATTCTGCGGAAGCCTGTTTTTTGCAAGGTCTGAAAAGTTAAAGGCACTGAGAAAGGTTGTGGTAATTCCAAACATTTTTAATATCAATGAACCGATCATCTTTGGTGTACCGTTGATGCTGAATCCATACTATTTTCTTCCCATGCTGCTCACACCGCTGGTAAATGGGTTCCTGGGGTGGGGAATTTTCAGTATATTCCATATGAGCTTAAATCCAACTTTTGTTTTGGGTTTCCCCTGGGTGACTCCCGGAATCATCGTTGATTTTTTTGTCGGAGGAGTTTTACTTGCTATCATCTGGATTCTTTGTGTATTCTTAGATTTTGTCATCTATCTGCCTTTTACCATGATGGATAATAAGGCCCAGCTCAGGCAGGAACAAGCATTTTCAAATGGTGAGGAGGGATAACGGATGGAAATATTTCCAAAAAAATTTTTATGGGGCGCCGCGATCAGCGCCTTCCAGGCGGAAGGAGCCTGGCAGGAAGACGGAAAGGGTTCGACCGCGGCCGATCTTCGATGTATGGAGAGCAGACGTCAGTCCGGCATCGCAGATACAACAGTGGCATCTGATTTTTACCACCGTTATCGGGAAGATATTGCGCTGATGAAAGCATGCGGGCTGACAAGCTTTCGATTTTCCATTTCCTGGGCGCGTCTGTACCCTGACAACACAGGGGTACTCAATCAGGAGGGCCTGAATTTTTATGACAACGTTGTCGATGAGTTAAAGGCAAATGGGATTGAACCAATCGTAACACTGTATCATTTTGACCTGCCGCAGTGGATGATCGAAGAATACAGGGGTTTTGTTTCCCGGAAGGCAATTGACGCGTTCCTGCTCTATGCGCGCACCTGTTTTACTCATTTCAGGAGCCGTGTCAAATACTGGCTTACGATCAATGAGGAGGACGTACTGGCCAATATCCCGCAGTTTTCCGGTCTGAAGGACCCCAAAGAGTCCTGGCAGGCATATCATCATATGAATCTTGCAAATGCGCAGGTGATGAAGCTTTTCCATTCTCTCGGAACAGGCGGTAAGATCGGCCCCTGCATTTCTTACTGTACGGTTTATCCGGCCACACTGGATCCAAAGGACCAGCTGACGGCATATGAAATAGAAGATATCTATTCTTTTTCCATCATGGATGTGCTGATGAGAGGAGAATATCCCTGCTATCTGATCAACCGGCTCCGGGAAAAGGGGCTGCTGTTTGAAACCGAACCTGGGGACGAGAATCTAATGAAAGGCGCAAAACCAGATTTTATCGGTGTAAACTGGTATACGACGGAAGTCGTCGGACAGTATATCGAAGAAAAAGAGTCCTTCGGTAATTATGAAGGCCCAGAGCTGCCGCGGCGGCGCAGGAAGGAAAAAGGATTTGCGCAATATTATCAGAATCCTTTTACCAAATATTCCAATCCCGAGTGGAATACCGATGGAATCGGCTTTCATCTTGCCCTGCGGAAATTATACGAACGCTTCCATCTTCCGATCATCATAACGGAAAACGGACTCTCCTGTGAGCAGGAGGTATTGACAGGCGGCCGGGTACACGATGAAAACCGAATCGAATATCTCAGCGAAATGGTCAAAGCAATGGCTGCCGCAATCCGTGACGGCGTGGAAATCCTCAGCTATAACCCCTGGTCCTTTATTGACCTGGTCTCCAGCAGCCAGGGGATGGAAAAGCGTTACGGCCTGGTCTATGTAAACCGTACAAATGAAAATGAGAAGGATCTGAAGCGCTATCCCAAGGATTCTTATTATTGGTATCAGGAATGTATCCGGAGGAACGGGAATATCTAACCGGCCCATTATAATCCCCCTGCCCCGCTCAAAGTCGGAGCAGGGGGATTATAAACATCTACTGCGGGGACAGTTCCTTAGATGATTGATATTATTACAGGGCACGCAGCTTGATAATATGTTTCCTGACAAAATCCAGACTGGAACGCGACAAATTCATTGCGCAAAACTTATGTAATATAGGTTATGATCCCCGTATTTCAGGTTCTCTGTGTAGAATTATCCGAAACCGTGTGATAGGATGGAAAGTAAAGGAGGGCATTATGGGATTTTGGATATTTTTGCTTATCATGGAATTATTGATTCCATTTACTATGATCGGAATTGGAAGATCTTATATGAAAAAACCGCCGAAAAAAATCAACAGCGTAACCGGATATCGGACATCCATGTCCATGAAAAACAGAACAACCTGGGAATTTGCCCACAGGTATTGCGGAAGGATCTGGTATCTCTGCGGAATCCTATTATTGCCGATATCCGTGATTATCATGTGCCTTGTGATAGGGCAGGACAAGGATACCATAGAAAATGCCGGACTCATCCTGTGCGCCGTTCAAATGATTATTTTGGCCGGTTCTATCATTCCTACGGAAATCGCTCTGAAAAAGAAGTTTGATAAAAATGGTAGGAGATGGCAGCCTCCGGTTGATCGGGCCAGTCGTTCACATTTACGTCGTTAAAAGTTCCAGCCGGCGCGGCGTGGATCCCTGGATCGGACGCCGTACCGCTCTCCTACACAGCATCCCTTCCAAGGATCCCTGCCTTTTTCAGATATCCGATCCCGTCACAGCATCCCCTGAAATAGATTGACTCCATTTCCATATCTGTAAGCCTGCTTTTCAGCTCCAGTACCTTGATCAGCGCCGTGCATTCCTGCTCATTCAAGTCTGACGTTTTCTCAGCGTCAAATATCTCCAGGACCTTGGGATATGCTTCATACAGCGTTTCGATCTCGTCCCGGATAGAGCGGTAGACTTCATTTTCTCCGGGCAGCTTTGCAGTGACTACACTCAGATACTCCGCAAAAATATCTCCGTAGAGATCCACAAATGTATCAAACGCGAATCCGTCCTTCACCTTCCTCACCTCCGCTTTTTCGCAGAATACTCTTGAAAAATCATTTGTAACAGAATACCACAGAAATTATACTGCCCAAAATTCTACAATTTATATCTTGTGAAAGGCCGGATGGCCACAGATATTTTTTTCAGCTATACGGTTTCAGTCCCTCTTTTACACCCTGTTTTCGATCGGAAATGTCACTGGCTTTGTTTGCCATAAAATCACTTTTCCTTTCTTTTGTAATAGTGGCTGGACTCAACAGGCTAAAGCCCATATTCAAAATGGGACAGCGCCTTTTCCGCACTGTCCCATTTTAATTGCAGACCTATACTCATGGTCGATGAAATCTGTCATAAATGTTACTATTCACAGTTTTTATCTGACTGGAATCAGTCACTTCACCCACATAAGCAAAAAATCAAGATGCGAAGCATCGGCAGACGGCTTTGCCGACTGTTTTTGCGCATGTGAGTGAAATGACTGTGAATAGTAACTCATAAATATCGCGCCAGCCGAAAAGCGGCATAATTCCCTATGCGGCTGGCACTCAGTATAACACCTTTTTTACGGTCTACACGAGCTGTTTTCCATACTGCTCCAAATAGGCGGCTGCCTTTTCGAGAGATAGCCCGATTTTTTCCTGCAATCTTTTTAAAATCGCTGCATCGTCCAAACCAAATTCCTGTCCCATTTCAACGATTTCCTCTGCTTTTCCTTCCGCTTTTCCGGCTTCTATTCCTTCCGCTTTTCCGGCTTCTATTCCTTTACGAATCAATCTCTCAGACTCTGTCTCTATTACTGTTCCTCCCATAATATTCACCAGCCTTTCCTCATTTTCATTTCCATTCGTAATGTGGGTAATGATCGTATTCACAAATCCCATAAGGTCAACAATCTCATAATCCGATAACTCACCTTTTTTATGCATCTGAACCATCTCATGCCGGAAATATTTCAAATCCTTTACCGCATTGTCTATATTACTTTCCGAAATAAGATCCTTTTCATACCTTGCAATATAAAAAGGGATATAGGGAAACAACCTCTTTTCCACAATATATTCTTTTGTAAATTCCGCTAAAATCACATTCGGCGACTCATAATTGATTTCCTGCCCATCCGGAAATGTGAACGTGATCGTGGTTGCTTTCGGAGTTTTTTCCGTCCTCTTGATATAAATGATTGAAAATCTCGGCATGGGAATGGTCGCATGGCCGATATCCCAAACCGCAAATTGCCTTGCAACGATAAACGCATATTCCGCAATCCGGATCGCCATGGAGCCGTCATCATAGCTCTGGCATTCCAAAAGATAAATTTCATTTTCAATCTTAAGAACAAAATCAGAAATCTGTTCTTCGATGTCCTTGCTTCCATCCGCTGTCTCGTTTTCTGTCAGAAACCCTTCTGAAGGCAGCGTTTCTACCCTTGCGTCTGTCGGATAATGCTTCCCAAACGTTTCGTTAATTACGGAAATAAACAATCTTTTATGTTTCATCTTCATCGTCTTAAACACGTTATCGTAATCTGGTGTCTTTTTCTGCATATGATCTTATCCTCTCGCAAATATTCCAACCGCACAGCTGGAAATATTTTCTTCCATGTCCTGATGGAAAAATATCTTACCCTTATTATATCGTCAATTCTCTCTTCTGGCAACCGAAATAAACAGACCTGAATAACAGCTTTTATGTGGCGTTACTGTTCATACCCTGACCGGGCGCTCACAGTAACGGCATCCAGCCCATCACTGAATTGGCCGGATGCCGCGCGGCACCGTGTGAACAGTAACAAGCGCTTATCAAGCAGCTTATCTCCGCGATATTTAATGCTTGAAAAACTCCCCGTCCGATTATATAATTAAGAATAAGATTTCCCTGTTTTCATATGCAGCTAAGAAGCAAAAAAGGGATCAATGCTATCATCTTGATTTTACAAGGAACGAGACAGACATGAAAAAACGAATATACCTTTTATTTTTAACCGTACTCTGCGCGGCATCCTTTACGGGATGTAATGCTTCTGAGAAAAAGTCTCCCGCGGAGACGCAAACGGAACAGGTCAGCCTGACCGTCTGGGGCGCTGAGGAGGATGCGGATCTGATGAATCAGATCATCCAGAGCTTCCGGGACCATTATCAGGGCCAGGCGGATTTTCAGATCACATTTCAGGCGCAGGGCGAATCGGCCTGCAAGGACGCGCTGCTTGGCGGCCTGGAGGAGGGCGCGGATGTCTTTACATTTGCGGACGACCAGTTAAATGCGCTGGCCGCGGCAGGCGCCGTGGACCCCATTGACAATGCGGACGAGATCCGGAGTCAAAGCCTGACCAGCGCAGCGGAGGCGGCCTCGGTAGGCAATACGCTGTACGCTTATCCGCTGACGGCAGACAACGGATACTTTCTATATTATAATAAGCAATTTATCAGTGAGGAGCAGGTGAAGACGCTGGACGGAATCCTGGAGGCCGCGGCTGCAGGCGGACGGCAGTTCGTGATGGACTGGAGTTCAGCCTGGTATGTATACTCCTTCTTTGGAAATACGGGCCTGGAGATCGGGCTCAACGACGACGGCATCACCAATTACTGCACCTGGAACCAGACGGAAGGGGACATCCGCGGGATCGACGTGGCACAGGCCATGCTCCGGATCGCGGCAAACCCCGGGTTCGCCAGCCGGATCGATACGGAATTTGTGGACGGGGTCCGGAACGGGTCTGTGGCCGCAGGCATCAGCGGCGTATGGAATGCCGTTGCAGTTGAGGAGGCCTGGGGGGAGCATGCGGGAGCGGCCAAACTGCCCACCTATACCTGCGCTGACCGGCAGATACAGATGGCTTCCTTTTCCGGCTGCAAGCTGATCGGGGTCAACGCATATTCTAAGCACCCGGAATGGGCCGCCCGGCTTGCGGAATGGATCACCAATGAGGAAAACCAGCGTCTCCGGTTTGAGCTGCGGGGACAGGGGCCGGCCAATATCACGGTTGCGGCATCTGCCGAGATCCAGCAGTCCCCGGCGATCGCGGCCCTCCTGGAGCAGTCTGAATTTTCCCAGCTGCAGCGGGTGGGCGGAAAGTTCTGGGATCCGGTTTCCCTGTTCGCGGGTAATATGGCGGCGGGAAATCCCACCGGACAGGATTTGCAGGAGCAGCTTGACCAGATGACGGAGGGCGTCTGCGCAAGGTAGATTACAGAATACAAAGACCGCATTATCTATCGAAAGGATTTGTTAAGACCACATGAAAACAAAGCTTAGTATACAGCAGCGCCTGATACTTCCCATCCTACTCCTGGGAGCCGTGGCGCTGATCTCCAATCTCCTGTCGGTTTTCAGCATCAACAATGTCAACTCCAATGCCTCAAAGATCGTGGACAATTATATGGTTGGCTCGGAAACCCTGCAGGTTATCCGATATGCCACCGCGAACATACACAAAATGGCGCTGTCCCACATTGTTGCCACGGACTACAACACGATGATCACCGTCGTGACACAGATCAAAGAGGAAGAAGAGGCGCTGGAGTCCTATTTAGAGGAATACAAAAAATATATCACAAAGGATGAGGAAGCGCTCTATTCCCAGCTTATATCCAACTATGAGTCTTTCAAGCACTCTCTGGTCTATCTGGTGTGCGCCAGCGCAGACAGCAAGACTCAGGATGCCTACACATACGCGAACGGCGACGTGGCAAGCTTCGGAGCAGCCATTGAGAGCAATACGGCAGAGCTGGACGAGGCCGTCAGCGCCCGGACCGCGGACGCAAGGCAAAAGCTCCTGGCCGTCTATATCATTTCACTCATCATCACGGCCGTGTCCATTGCGGCCTGTGTGATCCTGGTGCCTGCGGCGGTCAAGATCATCAAGACCTACGTGATCACGCCGATCAAAGGTACGGTAAATACACTTCAGGAGAGCTCGGAAAAGCTGAACGGCGTAGCCGGCGAGGTGCTCAAGCGCACACGGACCTCGGGCAGAAGCGCAGAAGGGCTTTCCTCTCTTGCGGATTCTCTGTCCCAGGCGATCGTAAAGGTGGCAAGCAACGCGTCCAATATCAACAGCAGCGCTTCGGATATCAAGCTGGATGTCCAGGATATGGCATCGGAATGCGGCGCCATCATGGAGTATTCTTCGGCCATGAAGACGCGGGCCAATGAGATGGAAGCATCCGCCCAGACAAACACAGAGGTGATCCGGAAAAAGGCTTCCGATATCCTGGAGGTGCTTGGCGAAGCCATTGAGAACAGTAAAAGCGTGGATCAGGTGAACAGCCTGACCAATGAGATCGTAGCCATTTCCTCCACCACCAACCTGATCGCCCTCAATGCTTCCGTAGAAGCCATGCGGGCCGGCGACGCGGGAAATGGATTCGCGGTGGTGGCGCAGGAGATCAAGAGCTTGGCGGATTCCTGCGGCGAAACGGCGGGACGCATCCAAGAGGTCAACGAGGTGGTGACAAAGGCGGTACATAATCTTTCCCGGCATTCTCAGGGCATGGCCGATTACCTGAGCGAAACGATCCTGAAGGAATTTCAGGAATTTGTGCATTCCGGCAGGCAGTATAAGGAGGACGCGGATTATGTACAGGAAATGATCGACGCCTTCAACAGCCGGACGGACCGGCTGAGAAATTCCATGAACGAGATCGCTGATTCCATCGGGAGCATCACAAAGGCTCTGGACGAAGGGGCGTCCGGGATCACGGGCGTAGCCGGCAGCACAAAGAGCCTGGTGGACGATATGGCGGATATCACCGGGCGTATGGATGTGAACCGGGAGATCGTAGAGGAATTGAAAAAACAGATGGAGGTGTTTGCGGATCTGTAAATGCAGGAATCCTTTTGATTCTTACAGGGCTACTGCTTCGGAAGCCTACTTTGCAGATAAATCCGAGCTGCTCACCGAGCTCATCCCAGCGCTGGGGACAAGCCAGCGCTATTTCTGTATCACCCGGCCGCGCCGATTCGGAAAAAGCGTGATGGCCAATACAATGCTGTATCAGAAAACAGATCAACGGTTTGTCTTTGTCCTGGATGAATGGGATGCTGTAGACGCCAGAGTGCGATAGCACGGATTTTGCGAATGGGGATGCGCAGGTTGGATGATCTTAAGACCATCCAACCGTACAGGTGGAATATTTTCCATATTTCCTGGCTATACTATATATGATTCAGCGATGTCTGATTCATGAAAAACGACGAATGTATCGCTATGAGGAGCTTAGATTTATGGAAACGCCAACGCATTACACCACCCCCCGTCCGGAGGGACATATCGAAGGTTTCACTTATTTCTGCAGAACGAACCGGAGCTCCATCTTCATCATACTGAGCATGCTGCTTTTGACCTATGGATTCATGCTGTTTCATTTCAGCTTTTCCATCGACACCGAGGAATGTGTCGTATTGCAGATGAATTTTTATAAAGGATGGATCGGGATCAATCGATATGGTCTGGTCTTTACAAAATGGCTCACCGGACTGCTGAGCCTGATTCCCGGATTCGCCGCGGTTCTGATGGTGCTGACGACCTTTGGCTACAGTCTGGCCTGGATGTATTTTTTTTATTGGATCAAAGGAAGGGACTTGAGCCGGACGGAGCTGAGCTGGGTATTCCCGGTGCTGTTCTTTTCCAGCGTCCCCATGGTGGAGCTGAGCAACTTCCAGTGCCAGTCCTTTGAAGTTGCATTTGCCATGCTGCTCTGCGCGGCGGCGCTTTTGCTGGAATGGCAGTGGATCCTGTCCGGCGGGATCCTCCGGCTCCTGCTGTCTGTCATGCTGGGAGTCTGGTGCTTTGCCTCCTATCAGGCATTCGTGCCGGTCTATATCTCTGCGTCCCTGGCATCCTTTCTCCTGGCATATCATTACCGGAGTGACGAGATCGGAAGCCGTGTCTTTCTTATTTCCGTAAAGCTGGCCTCCGTATTTTTGTGCGATTATCTGATCTGTACCCTGCTGGGCAAAATCCTGATGTTCCTGGCGCGCGTCGAAGCCGGAACCTACACGGACAATATGATCCGCTGGGGAAAAGCGCCCCTGGACGAGATCATAACCTCCCTGAAGCTCTATATCAGCGATACTGTGCTGGCGAAAAATATTTTCTGGAACAGATGGTATCTATTTGCGGCTGTCGGCCTCTTGCTGTCGGCATTTTGGAAGCTCAGAAAAAAAAGCGCGGAACGCAAATTTTATCCGTATTCTATTTTCGTGACCTTCCTGCTGCTGGCTTCGCCGTTTTTCCTGCCCGCCCTGCTGGGCGCGCCGCTGGTTGTCCGAGGACAGCTCGCGCTGCCCTTTGTCGCGGCGGCGGGTACGGAAATGATCGGGGAACGTTTTCTGGAATCTGCGGAAATGCTTTCGGAGCATGGCAAGGCCATCGGGCTTACCGCCGCAGCGTTCCTGTTTCTTCTTATTTTCAGGGGAAATATTGTGATGGATAACCGTCTGCTTTATTCGGATTATGTGGTGAGCCAGCAGGAAAATGCTCTGACGGAGCGGCTGATCGAGCGGATTGAGACGGTGAGCGGCGGGGAAGCGGCGCCGGCAGGCAATTCCGCGGAGTCCGCGGCAGACGGCGGGGAAGCGGCGGCAGGCAACTCCGCGGAGTCCGCGGCAGACGGCGGGAAGGAAACTGCGGTAGCCATCCTTGGAAAATGGTCGCCGACCTGTAATCCCTCCATGATCCAGGGAGAAACGCTGGGACACTCTTTTTATGAATGGGATCAGACGGTCCCGGGAGGGACCTGCAAAAGGGTGCTTAGTTACTGGCATGTGCTGGGTTACGAATATCAGAATCCGGACGCGCAGCAATGGGAAGCGGCGGAGAAGCTCGGGGAAGGGATGCCGGCATGGCCGCGGCAGGGTTCCGTAGTCCGGGAAGGGGAGCTGGTTGTGATCAAGCTGTCGGAATGATTGCCAACCGGCTGCAGTCAAAAAAGACAGGCCGCACAAACAAACTTGTGAATGCCTGTCTTTTTTGGTCCCTGACGGCTATTCTTTCACGCCGCCCAGTGTTACGCCTGCGATGATGTACTTGGACAGAAGCAGGTATACGATGATGATTGGCACGATGGCCACCAGGATCATGGTATAGATCTTCCCCATGTCAAAGTTCATATAATCCGCGCCACGGAGTGTCGCGATCAGGATCGGCACCGTCATCTTGTCCTTGGACTGGATGACCAGGGCCGGAACGAAGTAGTTGTTCCAGGAGCCGACAAAGGAAAAGATTGCCTGCACCGCGATGGCCGGTTTCATGATCGGAAGCACGATCCGGTTGAATGTCCGGAATTCTCCGCAGCCGTCAATTCTGGATGCCTCCACCAGTGACAGCGGAAGGGAGGACTGCAGATAGCTGTGCATAAAGTAGAACACGGACGGCGACGCAATGGACGGGATGATCAGCGGAAGCAGGGAGTCATACATTCCCATGTTCGTGATCAAACGCAGGAATCCCATTGCGGTTACCTGTGTCGGCATGACAAGGATCGCCATGATAAATGTAAATGCTGCCTTCTTCAATTTGAAGTCGTACGCATACAGGCCGTAAGCCGTCAATGCCGAAAAATACGTGCAGATCGCCGCGGAGCATCCGGAAACGATCAGGCTGTTCAGGATCCCCCGAAACATCGGGAAGGTTCCGTCATTGGCCACACTGCTCAGGTTTTTCAGCAGATAGCTTCCCGGCAGCGCGGAAAATCCCTTCTGCAGATCCGCATGGGACCGTGTCGCGTTGACGATCAGGATGTAGAAGAAAAACAGGCACATAAACGACAGAAGGATCAATACGATATGTGCGATGATACTCCGTAAATGACTTGGCTGTTGTGATTTCATAGACTATCCCCTCCTCTGCTGCTTTCGCTGCTGTTTTCTTGCTTTCTTTGCCGCTGCCTTGGAGCCATCCGGATCGTCATTGTTGGTCATACGGTATACGATAAAGCAGAGGATCCCGCTGACGATAAACAGGTAAACAGACAGCGCGCCTGCCATACCGTAGTTCCTGCTCTTCAGATGGCTGTTCAGGAACATGATCAGCGTCATGGACGTACGGTCCGGAGTTCCCTGTCCGTTTGTCAGGATCTGCGGAACATCGAACATCTGCAGACCGCCGATGATAGCCGTGATCAACGTATAGGCAAGGATCGGCCGTATCTGCGGCAGTGTAATATAGAAAAACCGCTGGAAGCTGTTGCAGCCGTCCAGATCTGATGCCTCAAAGATATCTGGGCTGATCCCCATGATCGCGGCCATCAGCATAATGGTTGAATTTCCAAACCACATCAAAAAGTTCATGAATCCGACCAGTGATCTGGTCCCAAAAGCAGTCCCCAGGAAATCGATGGGCTCGCCGATAATCCCGATAGACATCAGGATCGAATTGACCGGTCCGTTGGTGGAGAACATGGTAAAAAATAGCATGGCAAAGGCAGACGCCATGATCAGATTCGGCAGATAAATGACCACCTTAAAGAACTGTGTACCGCGGATCTTGAGCCTCGCGTCTACGAACCACTCCGCAAGCACCAGAGCGATCACGATCTGGGGAATAAACCCGATGATCCACAGGATCAGGGTATTTGCGCCGTATTTCAGCATATCCGATTTCAGGAGGCTTGCATAATTGGCCATCCCGATAAAATTGGGTCCAATCTCTTTAATTCCCGAACGGTAGTATTCAAAAAAGCTGTATCGGACAGTATCTACCAGAGGGATCAGGGAAAAAATGAAAAAGCTGATAAAAAACGGAAGGATAAAAATATAGCCCCATTTTGAATAGTCCACTTTTTTACGTTTTGTTTTCATAGACTGTCATTCCTTTCTTTTTTTCAAAGCATACCCGAACCGAAGGCGGCTTAAAACGTGCTGAATCCGCCGCGGTCCACCGGCTGGCCGGTGAACCGCGGCGCTCCAAAGCCTTCTCTCTTTACTCCGGCCATTCTACCGCAGTAATATCCGGATAGCGTTCTATGATCGCAGTCTCAAAGTTTGCTTTTGCCTTGTCGTAGTCCACTTTTCCCTGCAGATAATCACTGAACGAGTTCTGGATCAGCTCCACACATCCCTGGTCATAGGCGCAGAGAGGCGCGATCTTGATATTTTCCGCAACCGGCGCAAAGTATGTAAACGGATTCTGTCCTCCCAGGAATTCCGAAGCATAGGAATCATCCTTTGCCGCTTCCTGCATTCCGCTTGTCGTATTTGTAAAATCTGAGTAGTCCTTGGAAATCTTCAGCAGATTCTCTTTGTCCACGGTGACCGCCAGGATAATGTCTTTTACATGCTCCGGATTATCCGTGCCTGTACATGCATGTACATAGGAACCGCCCCAGTTGTATTCCTGCGGAGGATTGGTCACGGCCCATACGCCGTCTTCTCCATCCCAGTTCGGTTTCAGGGTAAAATCAATTCCCCACGCCGGGAACAGAAACGCGAATACCTTAGACGCGGAGCCCATTGCCTTGTTCCAGTCGTCATTCCACTGGCCCTTTACCGTCTTGTCAAGATAGCCTGCGTCCAGCCACTCCTTGGAATCATTGATCCAGTCCACGATCTTCTGATCCACCTTGATGGTAGATTCTCCCGGACTCACCCAGGAATTTTCAATGCTGTTGCCATACAGCCGGAATGTGTCCGCATAGGAGGAAAATGTAAAATATCCCTTCGCCTTGAGCTCTTCCGCCGTTGCCTTCATGGTATCCCAATCCTTGACCTTTTCGCCGATCTCCTCCGGATCATCCGTACCGAATACTTCCTTCGCAATGTCCCTGCGATATACCAGCAGCCCCGGGCAGCACTGCCAGGTGGATCCCCTCTGGACGCCCTCCGTATCTGAAGCCGTTACTTTGGTAAATTCATACTGGTCGGACAGCTCCGAATCCGGGTCGATTCCAAGATCTGTAAGAGGCATTGCCACGTCTGCTTCCGCGTCCGTATATTTATTGACATAATCCGTCTCTGACAGGAAGATATCCACCTTATCATCTGCTGCCGCGTCTGCCTGCTTCATCAGCGCTTCATCCAGCTTCTGCTGGTAGACACCGTCCTGGTTCGGATTGATGATCCAGTGAATCTCTGTACCGTCGTTTAACGTAGTCACGGTTCCGTCCGAAGAGGTCTCCTTCACTTCCGGATAAACAGCCTCCACACGCTCCCGGAACTCATCGTTCCAGCTATAGATATTGATGACCTTGCCCTCTTCGCCGCCGGATGCTTCTCCTGCCGCCCCGCCGTCAGAGCCGCCGGAGCCGGGTTTGCTTCCGCAGCCTGCCAGTGAGCCTGCTGCCATAGCCGCAGCCAATACGATACATACCACTCTCTTTTTCATTTGAAAAATCCTCCTCTTCATTCTGCGGAGCTGCCGCCCCGCTTTTTTAGTATGCCCGGATTATAGCGCATAATTTTCTGACAATATATTATGAATTTTAACAAAATATCAAATTCATGACCCTATCGCAGATTCTTTACCATCGCGTGGAACAGCGTGGCTGCAGATGTCCCTGCGCGGCTGTGCGCGTCATATTATACTGAGCGGCAGATTTATCTGGCGCTCAATATAACATTTCAGGTCATGATTCTGATATTTTTCTCATGATTCTGATTTTCATAATTTCACTCTTTCTATTATGATGTTTCTATACCTGAGGAACTGCCGGAAAAACTCATGCGTCTTGATGAGCGGCCGGAGTTATGGAATGCCCTGTGGGTATGAAACAGCAGGAAAGGAGCAAAACATTGAAACATCTGAAATTTATTGATGAGCACGGCAGCTTTGTGATGGAGCGGCCGGAAAATACGAGTTACTTATACTTCCCGCTTGCTTCCGAGGCCGGATTGAAAAGCGCCGTTACGCCGAACCTGGGCGGGGATGCCAAAATTGACCAGGAAAGCTTCCTTTTAGAGCCTGTCAGTTCCGAGGATCTGCACAGCAGCCGTTCCGGGCGCAACTTCTGGTTTGTAAAAAATGACGCAGAAGTATATTCAGCCGCGGGTGTCTCTGCGCGGCAGGAGGCGGATAAATTCACCAAGCTGCAGGATGACAGCGAATTGACAGCCGGATTTATGCGTCACACGATCAAAAGGACTTCCAGAGTCCACCAGCTCGAAACCACGGTGACTTCCTTTATCCCCAACGGGGAGCAGGCGGAGATCATGTACGTGACCGTGCAGAATATTTCAAATACCATGCAGAATCTGACACCTTACGCTGCCGTCCCCATCTACGGGCGCAGCGCGGACAACATCCGGGACCATCGGAATGTAACCTCCATGCTCCACCGCATCCGCACAGACCGGCACGGAGTTTTTGTCTGCCCCACCATGTCCTTTGACGAGAAGGGGCACCGTCCCAACAGCCGGATCTATTATGTCATGGGCTGCACGGGGGCGGGCAGCGCGCCGGCTGCTTTTTATCCCACTGTGGAAGCGTTCCTCGGAGAAGGAGGCACCTTTACGCGCCCCCGGGCCGTATACGAGGGATATCCCGGATGTCCGGCCCATACCTCCGCGGCAGGAAAGGAAGCCATGGGCGCTTTCCGTTTTGAGCCGATTTCCCTGGCTCCCGGCGGGCGGGCGGACTACATCGTCCTTCTGGGAACGGAAGAGAGCGAAGAACGCATTTCCCGCATTTTTGAAAAATACAATACCTCCGAAAAGGTACTGCATGCCCTGGAGGATACCAAAGCCTGCTGGCAGGATCAGGTCTCTGTCTGTTTCCGCACCGGGGACGCGGATTTTGACTGCCTGATGAAATGGATCTGCTTTCAGCCGTTTCTGCGCCGCCTGTTCGGCTGCTCCTTCCTGCCCCACCACGACTACGGCAGAGGCGGACGGGGATGGAGGGATCTCTGGCAGGACTGCCTCTCCCTGCTGCTGATGGAGCCGGACCAGGTGGGCAAAATGATCGCCGCAAATTACGGCGGCGTCCGCGTCGACGGGACCAATGCCACCATCATCGGCAGCGGAGACGGCAATTTCATTGCGGACCGGAACGGCATCCCGCGGGTCTGGATGGACCACGCGCTCTGGCCGCTGATGACCACCAGGCTCTATATCGACCAGACCGGGGATATCGAAATCCTGAACAAATCGGTTTCCTATTTTAAGGACGCCCAGACCATGCGGGGAAATGCCGTTGATTCCCTGTGGGAGCCGGAAACCGGAAACAGACAGCGCACCGCTGCCGGAGACATTTACACCGGAACGATCTTAGAGCATCTTCTCATCCAGCAGCTCACCGCCTTTTATGAGACAGGCGCGCACAATATCTGCCGTCTCCGCGGCGCGGACTGGAATGACGCTCTGGATATGGCTTCCGAGCACGGGGAAAGCGTGGCCTTCACCTGTGCCTACGCCGGCAATCTGCTGGAGCTTGCGGCCATGATCCGCAGCCTGGATGAGCATTCCTCCTCACATACCGCTGAGCTCCTGGAAGAGATCACGATCCTGCTGGACAGCAGCTCTGAAGCCTTCGGCGACATTGACAAAAAGCGCCGGATCCTGTCCGACTATACCGCGCGGTGCAGGCACACGCTCAGCGGAAGGCGTGTCCGTGTTCCTCTCTCCTCCCTTACGGTCAATCTGATCCAGAAGGCCAACTGGCTCATGGAATACCTGCGGGAGCATGAATGGATCGAAGGCCCCGACGGGGAAGGCTGGTTCAACAGCTACTACGACAACCACGGCCGCGCGGTGGAGGGCTTTTTCGGAGACCAGGTCCGCATGATGCTGACAGGACAGGTCTTTGCCATCATGAGCGGAACTGCGCAGGACACGCACATCGAAAAGATCACCAAAAGCGCTGACCATTATCTCTATCAAAAGGAGATCGGCGGCTACCGCCTGAACACAGATTTTCATGAACTGAAATTCGATATGGGGCGCATGTTCGGATTTGCCTACGGGGAAAAGGAAAACGGCGCGGTCTTTTCCCATATGGCCGTCATGTACGCCAACGCCCTCTATCGGCGCGGCTTCGCGAAAGAGGGCTGGAAAGCCCTGAAAACCCTTGCCGATACGGCCCTGGATTTTGACACCAGCCATATCTACCCCGGCATACCGGAATACTTCCGCTCCGACGGCCGCGGAATGTACCACTACCTGACCGGCGCCGCAAGCTGGTTCATGCTCACCATGATCACCGAGGTCTTCGGCGTCCGCGGAGAGTCCGGCAGCCTGGTCCTGTACCCCAAGCTCCTGGCCTCCCAATTCGATGAGGAATGCCGCGCCGCCCTCACCGTCCCCTTCGCCGGCAGACTTTTTACAATCATATATGAAAACAAACAGCGGAAAGATTTCGGCTCCTACCGCATCGCCTCCGCCGCCTGCGATCAGGCGCCGCTCGCGGTCAGCGAAGATGCCTATGTAGTCCTCCCACGCGAAACCCTGACCGCCCTTCCCAATGCGCGGCATACTATCACTGTAACTCTGCTGTAAACCTGTACGTTTCAGCCGAAAGCGCAGCTCAGACAAAAATCATTGTCCAAAGGAACCTCTCAAAAAACGCCGGCACTTAGCGAGGTTCTTTCGAGCTTAGTACCGCTGCGTTTTTTGCGAAGCGAAAGCGGGGTGACGCGGACAATGATTTTTGTCTGAGCGTCCCCCCCTCTCTAAACCACATAAAAGAAAGGAAACATTCCCCTATGAACTACGGATACTTTGACTCCCTGAACCGAGAATATGTGATCACCCGCCCGGACACCCCGGCCCCCTGGGTCAACTACCTGGGCTCCCCGGAATACGGCGCCATCATTTCTAACAACGCGGGAGGCTACAGCTTTGCAAAATCCGGCGCAAACGGCCGGATCCTCCGTTACATTTTCAACAGCTTCGACCAGCCGGGGCGCTACCTCTACCTCCGGGACAACGACTCCGCCGACTACTGGTCCGCCTCCTGGCAGCCCGTCGGCAAGTCTCTGGATCTGTGCAGGTACGAATGCCGCCACGGCATGGGCTATACCGTAATGACCGCCGACTACAGCGGGATTCGCTCTGAAGCCGCTTATTACGTCCCCCTCGGAAAATCCTATGAGGTCTGGACGCTTTCCGTCTCCAATCATTCGGAGCGGGCCAGGGACCTGACCCTGACCGGCTATGCCGAATTTACAAACCACAGCAATTACGAACAGGATCAGGTGAATCTGCAGTATTCCCTGTTTATCACGAAGACCCTATTTGAAAAGAACCGGATCATCCAGCAGATCCACGGCAATCTGGACGCCCTCCCGGAGGACGGGCAGGTGGATTCCAAGAATGTGACCGAGCGCTTCTTCGGACTTGCCGGAGCCGAGGTTGCTTCCTACTGCGGAGAAAAGGAGCATTTTCTGGGGAAATACCACGGCTACGGCAATCCCCTGGGCGTCATTTCCGGCAGCCTGGGAAATGTGGACAGCTACAATGAGAATTCCTGCGGCGCCCTTTCCTGTCAGGTCACGCTGGCGCCGGGGGAAACGAAGACCATCCTGTTTGCGCTCGGACCGGACGGCTCCGAAGCCGCGGCTTCCATCCTGGATTCCTATGCGGATCCGGCAGCACAGACAAAAAAGGAGCTGCAGGAATTAAAGTCCTTCTGGTACGAAAAGCTGGATCATTTAAAGGTCCGTACTCCCAGTCCGGAATTTGACACCATGCTCAATACCTGGAACGCCTACAACTGCTTTATGACATTTATCTGGTCCAGGGCCGCCTCCTTCATCTACTGCGGGCTGCGAAACGGTTACGGCTACCGGGATACCGTGCAGGATATCCAGGGCATCATCCACCTCGCTCCGGAAATGGCGGCGGAAAAGCTCCGCTTTATGCTCTCCGCCCAGGTCAGCCGCGGCGGAGGACTGCCCCTTGTAAAGTTCACCCACTGCCCGGGACAGGAGGATACGCCCGATGACGCTTCCTACCGGCAGGAGACCGGGCATCCGGCCTACCGCGCGGATGATGCCCTGTGGCTCTTTCCCACGGTCTGGAAATATATTTCCGAAACAGGAAATCTGGATTTTCTGGATGAGATCATCCCCTTTGCGGACAAGGAGGAAGATACGGTTTACGGGCATCTGCAGCGCGCAATCCAGTTTTCTCTAGATCACCTGGGCCCCCACGGCATGCCTGCCGGGCTCTACGCGGACTGGAACGACTGCCTGCGCCTGGGCGCGGACGGGGAGTCTTCCTTTGTAGCCATGCAGTTTTACTATGCACTGGATATTTTAAAAAGATTTGCTGAATATAAAAAGGATGCGGACTATGTAAAATATCTGGAAGAAAAGCTGGCGGAGGCCGGAACCATCATCCAAACTCTGTGCTGGGATCAGGACCGGTTTATCCGGGGATATACGGAGCATGGAGAGCGGATCGGCGCCCCGGCTGATCCGGAAGCCAGCCTATGGCTGAACCCCCAGAGCTGGGCGGTCATCAGCGGGCTTGCCTCTCCCGGCCAGGCCGATGCGGTACTGGAAAATGTATATAAGAATCTAAACACAGACTACGGCGCCCTCCTGATGGATCCGCCTTACCATGCGCACGCGTTTGACGGCGCGCTTGCCGTCATCTACAACCAGGGGACCAAGGAAAACGCAGGCATCTTTTCCCAGTCCCAGGGATGGCTGATCCTGGCGGAAGCCCTCCGGGGGCATGGGGAACGCGCCTTCACCTACTTTATGGAAAATGCCCCGGCCGCCCAGAATGACCGGGCGGAGATCCGCCGCCTGGAGCCCTACTGCTACGGCCAGTTTACGGAAGGCCGCGCCAGCGAACATCCGGGCCGCTCCCATGTCCATTGGCTGACCGGCACCGCTTCCACGGTCATGGTCGGATGTGTGGAAGGGATCCTGGGTCTGCGTCCGGATCCGGAAGGAATCCGGATCGCCCCGTCCATCCCGAAGGGCTGGGAGCACCTGGAGATCGAGAAGGATTTCCGCGGAAAGCATCTGCATATCCGAATCGAGAACCCGGACGGCAGGGAATCCGGTTTTCAAAAGCTGATCCTCAATGGGAGGGAACTGGACAGCAGCTATATCCCCGCCGGAATTCTTGAGGAAGAAAATGAGATTCGGCTGATTCTCTGAAAAATGTCCGCCTGTAGGCTGCTAAACTGAGATTTCGGATTGCAGCCGTACAGGCGGAAAAATGTTACGGCGCAGCATCTGTCATATGCTGCGCCGTCTGTTTTATAGATTTTCCTGATCCTCTCCGATCTCATTTTCCCCATCGATATCCCACTGGATCATATGATTGATGTCCCGGTATTTCTTCGGGGTCATGCCCACAGCTTCACGGAACTGCTGTATAAAATGGCTCTGCGAAGAGAAGGACAGCCGGTTCGCGATGTCGATCATGGAATACTCGCTGTACTGCAGCAGGTTCTTTGCCATCTCGATCTTCTGCCCGCGTATATAGGCGCTGACGGAATCCCCCGTCTCCTTCTTAAACAGCCGGGAGAGGTAGCTGGAAGAGACCCCCAGGGCATCCGCCAGGTCTTCGATCGTGATCCGTTCCTTGATATGGGAATAAATGTACTCCTTGCAGGCATTGATATGCCGGGAATTGGTATCGCTCCGGCTGATCCTCCGCATCTTTTCCGCATAGTCCAGAACCATCGAGTCGTGCAGATTCCGCACCCCCTGTACCGTATGGATATCGTCCAGCTTCTGAATATAAAAATCGCTCATCCGGAACGCCTGCTCCAGTTCCATCCCCTTCTGCTTGCAAAGACGCGTGACCATTGCCGTCGTGATCACAAAATGATACTTCAGGTTTGTAACCGGATTCCTGGACAGCACGCCGACTCCCTCACTGTCAAGAAACCGTTCCTGCTCGCAATTCTCCCGGACTGCGTCCAGATCCCCATTGGTCACTGCCTGGTAAAATAAAAATTCTTCTGTCGGCGGTCTGTGCTCCACCTCATCCAGATCATCCTCGGCTTCCAAAAGAAGCCATTCATCCTGATAGCCCATAGTGTTCCCCTTTTCCTGCGGTTCCCTGTCATTCGCTTTCCTGCACATCAGAATACCAATGTCCCGGGATTCCGGGGCGGCGCGGCGGCGGCATATGGAGCTTATGACACAGAATGTGTCATAAAATTTTACCAGCCATACAGGCGGAAATTTTATTCGGAACACATTCCATTATCTTCATCACTTCCGCTTCGGCATCATGCCTGTTTTCCTTTATAAAATGGATATAGTCTGATGCCATCTGCAGTTCCAGTTTTTTTGCTTTTATAATCTCAAAAAAAGTGATTCCCTGCAGCATCTTTTCATAGTCTTCCAAAGTAAATGTCAAAATATAAAAATCCTTTCCATCCTTTTTACTCTTTTCAACCATTCTAAGAACTTTTGTCAAACCATATGCATCCTTATAGCCCTCGGAATCTCCTGTTAACCCCTTTTGTGTAAAAATAATCCCAAATGAAATACCTGTAACTACCATCAAGCTGTAAAATTTCCCCACATAAGTTACGCCCAACGTCGAACTGAAATTTTTACATTCCCCCAGAAATATATCCTCGTCTATCGGGATAAGTTCTCTGGAAAGCTGAAAACTCTTCATCGCCTGCTTTCCCCTGTCTGAGAGAACAATCACTTCATCTATTTCATTTGTCTCTGTTTTTACATTTTTAAAAATTTCAAAAAAGTAGCTTTTCTTAATAATAAACTCCACTAATTCTTCCAGCCGATCGCCTTTAGACTTCGTAGTTTCGACAGTTTTATCATAAGGTTGCTTCAAATTTTCCAGCAGCATCTTAAATTGATTTTTGTCATTTTCTGTCCATTTTATAAATCCTTCAAACTTATCAAGATCATTCTGTACAATCTGGTCGAGATATTCTCGGAGGTTAAAATTGTCCATCTTTTTATTCATAGTCTTATCACCTTATACAAGACTATAATGTTGTCTTCCAGTGATAATGGCCTTCCGCAAAAATCACAATATAGGTCAGGAGTAAATTGCTCTAATGACTCAAGAAATATCCCTTTACTTTTATTGCAGTCAAAGCAATATATTTCATATAGGTTCTCCAGATATCCCTGCTTCTTCAACTCTTCCAGGATTCCATAGGCAGTCTTTATATCTATCGCCAATTTTGATTTCAACTGCCCTGGGTAAATATAATCGCCTTCTTCTATAGCTGCAAAAAATTCATAATACTTTTTCTGTTGATATGGAGTCAGCTGATGTTGCAGCTGTAAGTTCTTTATAGCATTGCATAACGTATTCTTTGACACTGCTCATCATCTCCTCTCTGATTAACTCACCATAAATCATAAACAAGCTATAATCCGTATCTTTATATTTATGTGTAATACCAAATTTTATTCCGGATTCATCTATCCTGATCTTCACAACAGGCATATCTGATTTTACTTCAATCTTGTTCAGAAAATCTCTTAATCTGTCTCTGATTTTCCGGGTGCTGTCATTCTGTTCAAACAGTTCTTTCTGTTCCTCAATAAACTTATCAAGCTCTCCCAGTATCGGAATAATGCCAGCCTCGTCTTCATAAGCCTCCAGATAAGCTGTTGTACCATTTCTCGTCATTCTCTGAGCAACAATCGTAATGTCATCTTTCTCAGATTTCATATAATCCACTACCGCTTTAAAGTCAATATCTATTACCTCAAGCTGTATATTTATTTTCAAAAAATCTAAAATTTCAGCGACCTTGCTTTTGTAAAAAGTATAAGAATTTTTATATGCGATACCTACCTGATCAAATCGGATTTCCAAAAGGCTGTTCTCTTTATCAATCACTGCCAGCATTATATATTTTATTGTATTTCCAGCGTCATTTTGAAGCATATAGGAAAACTTGATATATATCGTTTCACCCAATATATAAATTGTCGGTTTTTTCAGATCATCTACTGCCCTCTGTTCCTTTTTATCAAAAACATTGACCTTTCCATTTTCGACCAATTGCTGTATTTTTTGAATATTCAGAAAAGTATATTCAAAATAACAAAAATGACGATATGGTTTTCTGTATTCATATTCCTCAATCAATGCCAGAATATTTTCTGATTCTAACATATGTTTTAACTTATCGTCTAATGTCTCGTCGGCAGTCACGTCTATACTATCCGTGAAATTCAATGTCATCTGTGGACTGCGTTTTTTATTATTAATAATCAGTCCTTCATTAACTGCCTGTTTCAAAATAATTTTTTTAGTATAAGATGGGTAGGAATCCAATACCGTACTTTTAAAAATATCTTTATTCAAAATGTTTATTTCGCCTCCATTATCTTAACAGTTTTCGTAACATACCAAATAGGCTCCATATCTTTTTCCATTTATATGATTCAGTGTACCATATTTGTAGGAAAAATACTATCATTTTTCACATCGCAATGCATCTGCCCCATTGAAACAATGTCCCGGGCTTGCTATACTATCAACAGCAGAAGAGGAGTTACATGTCCCATCTTGACTAGGCGTGACCTGTAACGAAGGGGATTTCTTTCCCCGCATCCATCCACTCCAACAGAAAGAAGAATCACACCATGCAGACACAAATTTTAGTCATCGAAGACGACGAACTCTTAAATTCCGGCCTGTGCTATCACCTCCAGAAGCGCGGCATCACCCCCTTTTCCGCATATGGTATCGAAGAGGCGAAGTCCCTCCTGACGCAGGAGCATTTTGACCTGATCCTGCTGGATGTCAATCTGCCCGATGGAAATGGATTTGATCTTGCCAGGGAAACCATCTCCCGCAGCAATGTTCCCTTTGTTTTCCTGACGGCTCACAATTTGGAGGAGGAGATCATCCAGGGGCTGCGCTTTGGCGCGGACGATTATATCGTAAAACCGTTCAGCGTTAAGGTGCTGATGGAGAAGATCCAGACTGTACTGAGAAGATGCTCCGGCGCGCAGGGACAAAAGGTCTATACGGCCGGAAGCCTGTCCGTTGACCTGGAAAACCGGATCGTAAAAAGCCGGGGGAACGTGGTTTCCCTCACACCCACGGAGTTTGAGATATTGGAAGTATTCTGCCGGAACCGGGACCAGATCCTGACCAAGGACATCCTTCTGGAAAAGATCTGGGACCGGAAGGAAAACTATGTCAATGAGCATACTCTTTCCTTAAACGTGAGCCGGCTGAGAAATAAGATCGCAGACGGGGAGCATGAGTATATCAAGACCATTTACGGCTTAGGCTATAAATGGGTCGGAGGCCGCAAATGACGGGGGGATTGGCCGCAGCCGTTTTGTTCTGCGGCCTGATCAGCCTGTGCATTTATTTTCATTTCCGCAGGCAGTTTGTCCGTCTTTCCTCGGAGCTCTGCCGCTACGCGGAACAGGTCATGCAGGGAGAGTCTCTGCCCGACCAGCAGAACCGGGAGACGCTCACCTCCAAGGTGGTGATGGAACTGGAGAAAATGGAACGGATGACCGCCCTGCGTCTGGAAGAAAGCAGAAGGGAAAAGCAGCAGCTCCTGGAAATGATCTCGGAGATCACCCATCAGATCAAAACGCCGGTTTCGAATCTCAGGATGTACTGTGAAATGCTGTCGGAGGAAGAAGCGCCGATGTTTCCGGCCGCATCGGATTTTGTATCAGCGGCAAAGGATCCGGCGCAGCAGGATACGCCCGGTCACGGGATCACCTGCAGCAGCCCAAACAAGATCATGGAGCAGCAGCTCATCAAGCTGGATTTTCTCCTGGACACGCTTTTGAAGGCTTCCCGGCTGGAAACGGATATGATCCATCCGGACATGGAAAACCGCAGGATCCTGGACACGCTTGCGGCCGCCGTCAATAATATCATGCATAAGGCCGAACTCAAACATATCGAGATCTCTGTGGACTGCCGCTCCTCGGTCCAGGTCTGCCACGACAGGAAATGGACGGCGGAGGCCATTGAAAATATTCTGGACAACGCGGTGAAGTATACGCCGGAAAATGGGAGCATCCGCATCTTGGTCCGGGTCGGGGAAATGTATTCGGAAATCCGGATACAGGATACAGGAAGGGGAATCGAACCTGCCCATATCAACGACATTTTCAAACGGTTTTACAGGGAAAAAAGTGTGTCGCAGGAGGAGGGCTTAGGGTTGGGATTGTATCTCGCAAGGTATATCATTACTCTGCAGAAAGGGTATATCGCCGTCCGCTCCGCGCCGGGGGAGGGAAGCTGCTTCTCCGTCTGTCTCCCGAACCGGGTCTGAACCGGGCGCCTTTAAATGTTTCGGTTTTGATACTTTTCTTTTTGAATTTGAAACAGGATCGATACCATTCACGCCTATCATAAAGATACCAACTGTACGGTTGGGAAAGAGAACGAATACATAAGGAGATGATAGACATGAATATTTTACGCACCAATGATCTCAAAAAATATTACGGCGAAGAGCCGGTTCTGGTGAAGGCCCTGGACGGGATCACCATGGAGATCGAGCAGGGCAGTTTTACCGCGGTTGTCGGGACCTCCGGCTCCGGCAAGAGCACGCTCCTCCACATGCTGGGCGGGCTGGATACGCCCACAAGCGGGAGTGTCGTCGTAGACGGCCAGGAACTGAACGGGATGGACCGGAACGAGCTTACCATTTTCCGGAGGAGAAAGATCGGATTTATTTTCCAGAACTACAACCTTGTCCCGAATCTGACCATATATGACAATATCGTCCTTCCGGTGGAGCTGGACGGCCGGGAACCGGATGAAACGTATCTGATGGAGGTTGTCCGCACCCTGGGACTGGGGGATAAGCTGTCGAGAAAGCCCGGCAAGCTGTCCGGAGGGCAGCAGCAGCGCGCGGCCATCGCAAGAGCGCTGGCCGCGAAGCCCGCCATCATCCTGGCCGACGAGCCGACTGGAAATCTGGACAGCCGCACAAGTCAGGAGGTGATCGGCCTGCTCCAGACCACCAGCAAAAATTTTCACCAGACCATTGTCATGATCACCCACAACGATGAGATCGCCCAGTCAGCAGACCGCACGATCCGCATCGAAGACGGAAAGATCGCGGAAAGCAGGTGGTAACTATGGGACTGAACAAAAACAATAACCGCCGGCTGCTTTTCCGGCTTGCCAAAAATAACCTGCTTTCCAAGAAGCTGTCCGCCTTCTTTTCTGCGCTGTCGATCCTGCTGGCGGTCCTGCTGGTCTCCACCCTTTCCCTTTACCTCATGGGCTATCATTTTGCGGAGCAGCAGATCCTTGAAAAAATGCAGCATGTCATTTATATGGATGTGACCGCCGAACAGGTGGAGGAATTGGGAAATGATGAGCGGGCCCAGCTTTCGATCCCTTACAAATTCAGTGAAACGGATTTTCAGGCAGGAGACGCCAAATATCATTATACCTTCTTCGGAAGCCATGACGCGGCCATAGAAACCTATCAGCTTGCAGAAGGCGCGGCGCCCGAGAAGTATAACGAGATCGTGGTGGACAGGGCCTTTGTAGAAGCATTGGATAAAGCAGCGGATCCGGACTCCGCGGCGGCTTTGGAAAACGGGGGCAGGATCGGTTCCTCTGTCACTCTGGACACGGGAAATGGTATGGAGGAATTTGTCATCACCGGACTGACGGAGAAAGCATTTCCGTCTTCCTCATACAGCGTCTATGTCTCCCGGGAATTTGCGGAGAAGAGCGATCTGATGAAGCAGATCCCCTATGAAGCCCTTGTGCGTCTCCGAGATACGGACGGCATGCCTTATACCGAATTTACCACGCTGATCTACCAGCTTGCCGCCGATCATGGGATCAGCCGTCCGGACGTCAACCCCAATGGGAAATTCGGCGAATCGCTCCAGAAAGGGAACTCCGGATTATATGTCGTTTTCTTTGTCGCTGTCCTGCTCTTTTTTGCAGGCGGCCTTGTGATCTACAGTATTTTTTATTTTTCCGTAATGTCCCGGGTGCGGCAGATCGGACAGTTCCAGACCATTGGGATGACTCCGGTGCAGGTCCGGAAGATGATACGCCGGGAGGGCTGGCTGCTCAGCGCAGTCTCCATTCCCACGGGGCTGCTGCTTGGCGGGATCATCGCGTATATCCTGCTGCCGTCCGGATGGAATTGGAAAAATTATGGGATCATCTGTCTCCTTGCGGCAGCTGCGGCGAGCTTCATTGTACAGTTTTCCATCCGCAGGCCCGCCTCCTTTGCGGCAAAGATTACCCCGGTGGACGCGGCAAAGAGTACAGGGAATGATGAAGCGGGCGGGCATTTTTCTCTCTCCCGCCGCAGGCCCTTGTCCCCATACACACTGGCCAGACTGGAAAACCGGAGCAGCCGGAAGAAATGGTGGCTTACGACAGCGTCCCTTGCCTTGGGCGGCCTCCTGTTTATGGCTGCCTCCACCTGGAATGCCTCCTGGGACAAGGAAGCATTTTCCAGGCAGGATTTTTTCCGAAACGGGGAATACGTTCTCTCTTATCTGTACAGCCACACGTCGCCGAAAACTTACGGGATCACAGACATGCAGCTGACCGGCCATCTGAGCGAGGAGCTGGAGCAGCGCATCCGGCAGATTCCCCATGTGAAGGATGTACAGACGGCACGCGCCGCGACAGGCGTGATCGAACGCAATGGGAGCACATTTACTCAGCCCTTCTATCCCCTTACGGAAAATGATACCGAATATTTTCAGTTGGACGCCGAGGGGAACAATACCTATGAATATCTGGCGGAGCACGATGCCATCCTGATCACCAGGCCGGAACTTTACGAGCAGCTCACCGGAGCCTCGTTTGTACCCGGAGAAATGCTGACCGTCCGGTATTTTGACGGAGAGGAGCATCAGATTGAACTGGAGGTTGCGGCCGTCGCATCGGAATCCGTTGCAGATCCGGCTTCCGGCGGCGAGGATGAGTTCTGCATGACAGACGTAACTATGAAAAAATTGTGGAAAAATATGAATACCGCGTATCACTTCACCATTTCCGCGGAGGATTACGAAAAGAACGGGCTGCAGATAGAAGAGGATCTGAGAGAACTGATCAGCGGATATGACGACCTCAGCCTCTCTACACTGCGGGAACAGATGCAGGAGGATTCCGTTTCGATCCGGGCAAATCAGACCCAGATCTATGGACTTTCCCTGTTCATCATTTTGTTCAGCCTTTTCAATTTGGTCAATACGCTGATCGGCAGCTTCGCCTCCCGGAAAAAGGAGCTGTCCATGCTGGAATCCGTAGGGATGGAGCAAAAGCAGCTGCGCGGGATGCTTCTGTGGGAGAGCCTGCTTCTTGCGCTGCCGAATCTGGTCATCACGCTCACGGCAGGGTCTCTGGCCGGATTTGGATTGATACGGTATATGAGCCGGACCGCCCCTTATCTGCATTACCGGTTTCCGTTCGCGGCGGTGGGATTGTATATCGCGGCCATGGTCCTTCTTCCCATGGCGGTGTCCTACGGCTGCCTGAAGGAGCAGGACAGGACGTCTCTGGTGGAAAGGATCAAGTATCAGGATTGATAGGGGCTATCGGTTAATACTGATTTTTAACCCCTGACAAGCAGGGATGAGACGATTCCGCAGAATTCAGATTTTTTTAAGCTGGAATTCATTGCGGGATCGTCTCCTTCTGCATCATGGTCTAAACCCATTTTTCAACGGCTGCCCCCGCACGACTGGCAGCGCCTCCCTGGACAGCAAGGCCTTTTGTCACCACCGCGGCATTGCAGACCTGACTTCTTCGAGAGTCGGCATTCCGCCCTGCGCCCCGAATTTTTCTGTGGACAGCCCGGCCGCGGTGTTGGCAAATGCCAGTGCATCCGCGATGCCCTTCCCTTCTGTGACCGCAACAGTAAACGCGCCGTTCAGGGTGTCCCCGGCCCCGGTGGTATCGACCACGTTTGATTTTCTCGCAGGTACAAGAATGACCTCCCCGCTTTTCAGGCAGGTGCTGACCCCCCGGGAGCCCTGGGTGATCACCAGCTTTTCTGGATATTTCTTCATCATTTCCTCAAAGGAAATGTCCCTGCCGAACAGGATCACGGCCTCATGTTCGTTGGGGGTCAGGTAGGTGACCTTCTCCAGGGTCTCCTGCTTCACCGGTCTTGCCGGTCCTGGATTCAGGACTACCTTTACGCCGCTGTCCGCACAGAGGGCAATGACATACTCCACGGTCTCCTGGGGGATCTCGTGCTGAAGCAGGACGATCTCACACTCCAGAATGGAATCCTTCACTTCGTTCACATAATCAATGTCTACATGGTCGTTTGTACCCGCGACTACAATGATCGTGTTGTCATTCTCCCCGACCGTGATCATCGCCAGACCGGTAGGCACCCCCGGAACCACCTTGATGTGCCCGGTTTCTACGCCTGTGTCCCGCAGGTTCTTTACCAGGCTTTCCCCGGCCGCGTCGTCTCCCACGCATCCGAACATCTCCACCTCTGCCCCCAGCATTGCCATGGCCACTGCCTGGTTGGCGCCTTTTCCCCCCGGGATGTACTGCAGATCCCAGCCTTTGAGCGTCTCACCCTTCAGCGGGATCCGCTCCGCTTTTACAGTCATATCCATGTTGATACTTCCTACTACTCCGATCTTTCCCATGATCTTGTATCTCCTTTTCCATATTTTATATTATGCATTATAAACTTTTATATAAAATTTTCAATAGTTTTTATAATAATTTTTATAAACATTGCAAGCAGCGGGGTATCAGGCTCTCGAAGAAGTAAGAGCAAACACGTAGAAAAGGCCGATCTGCACAAGGCGGATTGACCTTTTTTACTCAAAATTGACACTCAGGTAGCGCGTTTCCAGATCCTGCAGATTTATCCAGCGCCCGGTATCACCTCTCTGACACTCCCCCGCTCTACAAATTCCGCGCAGACCTGGATCTTCACCTTCGCCTTGCTGTCCTTCCCTTCCGCTGACAGAAGCTCACGTACCGCCCGGGCCCCCAGCTCCTGCTTATATACATGCACCGTGGATAAGGGCGGGTCCGAGACCAGCCCGTAGGCCACATCGTCAAAGCCGATCACCGAGATATCTCCGGGGACGCCGTACCCGCATTCCTTCATCGCCTGCATGCATCCGATCGCGATCACGTCGTTATCCGCGAAAAATGCCGTCGGTACCTCTTTTGCCTTTTCCAGATATTCCTTCATGCTCCGGTAGGCAGTCTCGATCCTGGTCCCTACCGTCGCGATATATTCCGGCTTTACAGAAAATCCGCGCTGATTCATCACCTGATAATAGCCCATTTCCCGGGACCGGAACGCCTGGATCCGGGATTCCCCCCGCAGATATCCGATCTTTGTATGCCCCTTTTCCACCAGATATTCCACAGCCCCCGCGGCGGCGTCCGTATCATTGATGAGCACGCTGTCAAAGGCGTATCTGTCGCTCCGCCCGTCCAAAAGGATGATCCGGTTCTTGGCGGCGGCGTAGGGCCCGTAATCCTCTTCCAGCATCTCGGTTCCCAGGAGCACCACCGCGCTCTGCATATCCGTCAAAATGTCGTGAAGCCGCTCCTGATAATCCGGGTCATTGATGTCTACATAGCAGAAAATGGTCTCATAGCCCATAAGCTTCGCCTGACGCTCCACCCCTTCGATCACTGCCGGATGAAAGGAACTCTCGTCAATGATCTGCCCGTCCCTCCGGAATATGACAAACCGGATCTTCGTGATCTCCTCCTCCGCGTGGTAGCCCAGCTCCTCGGCGGCCTTCCATATCTTTTCGGCAGTTTCCCTGTTCACTCCCTTTTTGCGGTTCAGCGCGTTGGAGACCGTAGACATGGAAAATCCGGTTTCCTCACTGATCTTACGAATATTTACCTTCATGATCATTCAGTCCTCTCATTTCAAGTAAATATTATTATAACATACTTCGAAAATTTTAGGGGATAAAATAAAATTTTACAGGCGGCAGGAATCTAAGCTTTTTCGGTTCCTGCTGCCTGTTTTCTGGATTTTAGACTTATCGATATCTCCTTACTCTTTCGTCTTCGATTACCTGTGAAAAATCCATCCCATACGCAAAGTCATACTTATGACCGCATGTATCCTCATAGCATCTGACATCCCGCGGAACATCTTCTTGCTGCTCTTCTACCGTATCCATATCCGCGGGGATTTGAAACGGAAGAAGCCCGGAAGGGGTATGCCTTCCTGTGATCACCTCAAGATACGCCTGCTTCTGGATCTCAAATCCCATCAAAACAGCATCCGCAAGAGGCTCAAATTCGCTTACGACCATCGGCCCCGACGTATCCACGACCGCAATGACAGGCTTCTCTCCCATCGCCTCTTTTGTCTGTAAAAAGACATCCAGATGCTTTTCATTGGCACAGGTATTCGTTTTGCCCAGATAAGCTCTGTCCGAAGCCTGGTATCCGCTGGATACTCCGGAAGTGTTTCCCCGGGAACGGAATTCCTCTTCCTGATGCGCATAGCAGAACGGGTCCCCTCCCGCAATGCTTTTCTTCCGCCCCTTCTGCGATGTATAGGGACGGTACTGCAGCGTAAGCGGCACATAGCCCTTCTCGCGGGAATATCCCGGCAGCATGGGCTTGGGGCTTTCCATAAATACGATTGCGGCATCGGCCTCCTCCGGGCTGTCGACCGGTGTAAAATACTGGCCGGCCAGTGCCTTCTCCAGCCACGGATGGCCCGGGACGCGCAGATCTTCCGCAAACAGCGCGGGCATTCCGTACAGCCAGGTTTCCGGGCATTCCGGGATATATACCTTCGTCCCCGGTTTCATCGGCAGAACCTGCCCTTTATTTTTCAAAAGCACCACCGAGTCCTTCTGCGCCTGAAATCCGGCTTCCATAAAAGCCGCGTTTCCAACCACATGCCTGCTTTCCTCCGTATCCACATAGGGATTCTCAAACAGCCCGGGCCGGAAAATATTTTTCAGGATCCGTTTTGCCGACCGGCGCATCCGTTCCTGCATCACCTCTTCCCCCGACGAGGCGCAGCCCATACGGTATGCCGCAAGCACCGGCGCCTTTTTTGTATTTCCGCCGAACTGGTCCACGCCCGCCATCAGTGCCTTGTAATGCCTCTCCTCCACACTCAGATGTGCGGTTCCCCAGTTCATCCCGGATATCATCTCATCCGACGAACAGGTATCCGTGATCCCCCAATCCGTACAGACAACGCCGTCATATCCGCAGGTATCCCGCAAAAGCTCCTGGACAATATATTTGCTGTAGCTGTTCCCCACATTTTCCCCGTATTTTTTATCAATCCCATAGGAAATGGTATAGTAGGGCATAACCGAGGACGCCTGCCCCGTCTTTCCATCCAGACGGAACGCCCCTTCCGTAAATGGTTTTAAATGCTCTTCAAAATTCTCCCCCGGATAGACCGCGTATTTTCCGTAAGAAAAATGAGCATCCCGGCCGCCCTCCCCGGTTCCGCCGCCGGGCCAGTGCTTCACCATGGCATTGACGCTTCTGCTTCCCCAGCCGTCGGGGCTTTCCTCCGTTGTCTGGCAGCCGTCCACATAGGCCCTGGCCAGATCCACTGTAAGCTTTGTCCCTTCTCCAAACGTCCCGTTATACCGGTTCCATCTTGGCTCACTTGCCAGATCAATCTGCGGAGAAAGCGCGGTCACGATCCCCAGCCCTCTATATTCATCCGCAAGGATCTCGCCAAACCGTTTTACCGTCTCCGGACAAAAGGTTGCCGCCAGGCCAAGCTGGGAAGGCCATTGGGAGATCATCCCTCTGGCGCCCACAAAAAATTCCCCGTTGGAAGCCGCGCCGTGCCTGGGATCCGAGCTGATGCTGGCTGGAATCCCCAGTCCCTTCCCTTCGCAGAACTCCTGGATATGATTATTCCATTTCGCAGCCGCCTCTGCCGATTCCACGGTGGTCAGTAAAATGTGCCGGACCTGGTCCGTTTCCAGGAATTCCTTCTGCTGATCCGTGAGCTGCGTAATATCTCCGTGTTCCATATCAAAAGGCTTTCCATCATAAGTCCCGGCAAAACGCTGGTTAAAGGTATCCCCCTTTCCCGGAGACGTGACGGTCTGATGGCTGCTGTAGAGCATCAGCCCGGCGATCTGTTCCATACTGAGCCTGGATGCCAGATCCTCCGCAGACAGCCTCCAGTCCTCATACTTTTCCAGCCTGCCGCTTCCACTGAGATTTTTAAACAGGTATCCGTCCTCCTCCAGAAGCTTCACCCCCGACTCCGGAGAATATGCGATGTCCTTCCCGCCCTCATTTCTGACCAGGATATAGCCGTCTTTGATTTCTTTCTGCCATTTCTTCTCTGCCATTCTGTCAAACCTCCATCTTTTCCGGCATTTTTATGTACCTTCTTTTCCAGGCTTATTCTACTTGGCTGCCATTTTTCTCTCATCCAGATCAGATGCGATCTGCCTCATCATTTTGTCATCCAGCTTATAGAAAAACAACGGAATCGTAGAGACCACAAAGCAGGCCGCGGGTATCAGATTTACTACCGCATTGATCCCCATTTTTACGGCTTCGGACTGCTCTGCGCCTGCCACATAGCCTGCTGCCGCCAGCAGCAGAACACCCACGGAGCCTGTAATCGCCGTTGCGAGCTTTACGGAAAAGCTTGTGACCGCAAAAGGAAGCGCCTCGTCCCGGATGCCGTATTTCCAGTCGCCGTATTCAATACAGTCACATACCATTCCGATCCCTACGCCGGCCGTAGAGTTGGAATACCCGATTACTGCGCTGAATATAAGATCACCGGCATCGCAAATGCGGAGAGCAGCATACTGATCACGGCGCTTGCCACACTTTTTGCCGCCGCATAATTTGTACGCACCCGGGAGTCTCTTGCGATCCGGTTCAGCAGCCCCGAATAGCTCAGGTTTACCACCGTATAGGCCATCCCCGTCGCGATATAGCAGCTCAGGCAGATCGCAACCTTTGCGGCACCTTCCACCGGAAATACGGTAAAGGTCAGGATATTGAACACGGCCAGAAACGGCGGGCCGATCATAAGGTAAGGACGGAACTTCCCCCACCGTGTCTGTGTACGGTCTGCCAGAAGGCCCATCATCGGATCGTTTGCCGCGTCCCAGATCCTTGCCACCAGCATGATAAAAGAAATCGCCGCGGCCGAGAGTCCTACGATATCCGTATAAAACAGGGTCAGATAGGAATTGATCATATACCAGCTCAGCTGTGACCCCACCTCCCCGAAGCTGTAGAACAGGCCAAGTGTCTTGTTCGTTTTTTCTTGTGTAATCGCCTTTGTTTCCATGTTTTCTCCTTCCTGATGTTGTATCGAATGTATTTTTATTTTAGCAGGACTGCTTTTTATTTCTCATCAGAAAGGACTCTGTTATCATCCCTTTTTTTATCCTTGTTCATCTTCTCTGATTTAAACAGAGCAAAAACTTTGACCAAATTCTTGTCTTTTTCATGTCAATCTGTTCCGGACCGCGGCAGACTTCCTACCATCTTTCCATAACCTCGATCCCCTGTATCTCCTGGGCATTCAGACATGTCTCAATCACCAGCGTCCCATTTTCCGCCTGGATATGTGACACTTTTATCCCGGGCCGCGTGACCGCCCGCAGATAATCCATTTCCGCGGAAGCAGGTTCATTCTCAAACCCTGTTTCCATCCATTTGTTCTGAATATTGCCATGCTCCTGATTTACCGTATAGATTTTGACACGGTACTCGCCGGGATGTACATTGTGTATTCGAAATAGAAATGCCTTCTTTTCCGTATTTTCAAAAAAACGGTACTGGTGTTCTGCTTCAATCTCATTTTCTTCTTCCAAATAGTATCGAAAATTGAAGTGCTTATAATTGTGGCAGCATATAAAAAATGAAGCTTCCCCATCCCCTGATATGACCGCGTTGTCGTTCCATGCCAATACGTCCTTTTTGAGCCTGTTCATAAAATCGAAGGCGTAATATGCCGGTTTGCAGATTCCGCCCTTGGTGAGTATCCCGCCTCCGCCGAAAAGTCCCTTTTCCGTATCCGTATAGTCATACATCAGATCCATCATTTCCCAATATGACAGGATCTTTGCCTGCTCCCGGTTTTGTATCAGGTTCTTCATAATATACGCGCCGTTAAAGCAGCTGTCGTTGAATACATTGCGGTTAGACAGGGTAAAGCTCCAGTCCAAAACATAAATCTCCGAAGTCCTTATCCCCTTTTCCCGGATCAGCTCCCGTGTCTGCCGTAACAGATGATACAAAAAGTCGGCGTCCGTGGTGTATGGGTTTTTGCCGGCCGCGAACGGATTTTCCCGCCACAGATATGGAAAGCTGTTTAATCCGATAAAATCGGGCTGGGCACCGCGCTTTCTCCAGATTTCCAAAAGCGTTCGAAACTCGTCTCCATGAAAATTCAGGCACAGTCCGGTGCTGCCGATCTTAAGCTCCGGAACGTAGCTTTTGAAAATCGACGCGACGGCATCAAAGGTTTCCAGATATTTATCCATACTGCCGTAATTCTCTCTTCCGGAATTATTTTCGATGCCGATTTTCCAGTGCCGCACCTGCTCCGGCCCGTAGCGTTTCAGCCAATGTATCATCAGCTCTGTCAGAAATCCTTTATTTGACTCTAGGCTGCAGAACTTTTCTCCATAATCCACCTCTGTCAGGATCGTGTGGTAATTCGCCATGATGCCTATATTCCGAAACCCAAGCTCCAGGAAGGGAGTCAGTCCTGTCTCGATCAAAAAGTCAATCTCCTTATCGAGAAGGCTGAAGTTATATTCCGTCCGGTAATCCCCGAGCCGGATCATCATCTCATCGGACAGCACGTTCCAGACCCTTCCATATTGGAACCGCAGGCTTTTCTGGAGAAATCTGACCTGACCGCATACGTCATAACGGAGCAGATCCTGAGCTTTTCCGATATTAAGTACCTGATTCCAGTTTTTTGCCAGCGTCTCCCTTTCTCTGCAGTCTGCTTCCAGTATGGATACATCCTGATCTGAAGTCTCCGCTTCGACCGCGCCGTTTGCAAGCAAAAAATCATCAATTTTTTTCTGCATTTCCTCTGTCAATTCCATTGACGGTGCCTTACGGCTGCTCTCCTGCTGCTTTTGCCGGTACTCTGTCGGCGACATGCCGTAGCTTTCCTGAAAGCTTCGGTTAAAGCCTGTGATCCCGGAAAATCCATTGTCCATCGCGATTTTCAGCACGGTCTTATCCGAGCAGACCAGTTCTTCCACCGCATACTCCAGACGGATATTCTGAAGCAGCTTCAGAAAACTCATATTCAGGTTTTTCTTAATATATCTGGAAAGATAGGTCGGGGAAAGGAACAACTGATCCGCCAGCTTTTGAAGCGAGATCTGCTCTCTGTAATTCATTGTGAGAAAGTCAAAGATCTCCTTCATTCTTTCACTTTGGTTTCCGCGCCGGAAGTCATGTCCCTGCAGTTCTTTTTTTACAAGAAATTCTGAACTCAGGATGTAGATCATCTGATAATAAAGGCTGTTCCGGTAAGCATTTGCCTGCCCTTCCCTGCTCTGCTCATACTGAAAGATCTGCCAGACGCAGCGCCGCAATTTTGCATATCCGGCCGAAGCCTCTTCTGCTTTCGCCGAATCACACAGAAAGTATAACTGTTCTCCATGGAACAGGTCGGTTAACTGCCTGTAATCTATCCGGAGGCTTGCCAGCAGTACATCTCCTTTTCCCTGGTATTCGTGCCGCACATTGGAATTGATCAGCAGAAATTCGTTTGGACGCAGTACATGTTGCTCCGATTCATACCGCAGCTCTAATATGCCGTCCAGAAGATAGACGATCTCTACCGCCTGATGGAAATGCATGCTCTGTGATCTGATCGTTGAAAAATGGCAGGTCACAATTTCTCTGTGTTCCATAGTGTCCCTTCCTTCTATAATCGAATCGGGTTTTGTTGGTATTCCCAGCATTGCTGAAAAATGTGTGATTTTGGAATATCATATCTCATCCGGGTTGTTTTTGCTATATCAATTCTGACCTCTTGTGATCGGATGCGCGCGTCAAATCCCTTTTGTTCTGTTCCACGAAACGGCGGCTTTGATTGCTATTTCAAAACCGCTTCTTGTTTCCTTTTCGCTTTAGCTTATTTCAAAGTTGTCCCCAAAATTGCCCTGCAATAATCTATTTTTATCTTGTGTTTCTCCGGACAAGTATGCTAGAATAGGAGAAAGCATATTTTCTAAAAGTTCCATTATTTCGGAATCTCGGATTCCGTTATATCTCAGACATATCAATACAAGGGATTTCATCCCCTGTCCTTTCAGAAAATTCGTGCTTTTATCCAGATAAGCAGGAGGTTTTCTGAAAAGGGAGCAGAAAATCTCCTGAAAAAAACTGAATAAGGAGGTTTTCTATGACGCAGAAGAAAAAAGAAACTGATGCCACTTACTGGCATCCTGCATTTTATGCCGGCATTCAAATTGAACTGGAAGACGACGCAGACAACCTGGTGTTTGAAAATGAGCATCAATTGGGCAAAAAACCGATGGAGATTGATGTGCTGATCATCAAAAAAGAGACGGACAGGCCCGTGAAGAAAAATATCGGAAGGATTTTTAAAAAGTATAATATCATCGAATACAAAAGTCCGGATGATTCTCTCAGTGTGGATGATTTTTACAAAGTCTATGGATATACGTGCTTTTACAAAGCAGATGCCCGGTATGTAAACAGCATTCACGCAGACGAATTGACTATTACCTTCGTAGCGGAAAAATATCCCCGAAAGATGATCGAGCATTTGAAAAAAATCAAAAAATATCGGGTCGAAGAAGAAGAAAAGGGAATTTATTATGTATATGGGGATCTGATTCCCATCCAGATCCTGATCACCAGAAAGTTATCCGCAGAGGAAAATCTCTGGCTGAAAAGTCTTACTAATAAGCTGAATGAAACTGATACAGCCGAGAAGCTGATCGAAAACTATATGGATCATAAAGAGAGCCGCCTGCATCGGTCGATAATAGAGACCATCATGCATGCGAATCAAAAATTATTTGAGGAGGTAAACGGTATGAGCGATATTATTATGAAAATTGTACAGGAGAAGTTTGATCGAAAGCTGAAGGAGGAATTAGACAAAGCTGTAGAGGAAGCTACAGAAAAAGCTATAGAGGAAGCTACAGAAAAAGCTATGGAAAAAGCTATGGAAAAAGCTACGGAAAAAGCTACGGAAAAAGCTGTAAAAGAAAAGCTAACCGAGCGAATTTCCCTGATCCAGAAAAAATGCGCCAGAAACAAATCGCTTTCCCGCATCGCCGATGATCTGGAGACGGATACAGAGGAAATACGTTCTCTCTATGAGGTCATTTCTAAAAATCCCGAAAAAACGGCAGAAGAAATCTATCAGATCGTTACCGGGAAAGTTCAGAAATAGTACAGAGTGTACAGCGCCCCGGATCTCCGATTGATCACAAAATACGCAAGGATTCTATTGTCATGAATAAAAAATCATCGTAAGACATCCAGATGAAACTCTTCAGCCAAGCGCTCTGGCGCAGCATTATTCACAAAGAACTTATTCGTCACTCTGGAATAGGGGCGTTCATAAAACAGGATATCCTCCTGTTTTTCTGACAAATAGTAGTTTTTATGAGCATTTTTGTATTCGTTATCCTCATATACTTCATCTTCCTCATTGCTGAAAACAAGACGCTCAAAAATATGCTCTGGTGTGTCCAACAGATCAATCGCCAGCACATCATTTATTTGATACTCCGAACAAAAAAATTTCTACCTGTCCTTCCCTATAACTAAAATCTTTGAATTTGATTTATTTCTGTTTTGTGGGTACAATAAAAATTACCATTCACCGTGAATTGTTACCAATGGAAATACTTTATGAAAAGAGGAAAACTTGATGGAATTTATCAGTATTTTTGACGTATTAGGGCCCAACATGGTAGGGCCTTCCAGTTCTCATACGGCAGGCGCCTGCTCCATCGCCCTTATGGCCAGGAAAATGCTGGGAGAGCCTGCCGCCCGGGCAGAATTTGTCCTGTATGGCTCTTTTGCCAGAACTTACAAGGGGCACGGCACGGATCGCGCGCTGCTGGCAGGCGTGATGGGATGTTCTACCGATGATGTCCGGATCCCCCGCGCTTATGAGCTGGCAAAGGAGCAAAATCTCACCTGGCGCTTTTCCTGCAATGAAACAGAGACCGAAGTTCATCCCAATACGGTAGACATTGATCTGACAGGCATTACCGGAAAGACTGTTTCCATGCGGGGCGAGTCCGTAGGAGGCGGAAAAATCCGGATCGCGCGGATCAATGAGATTGACGTTGATTTTTCCGGCGAGTGCAATACCCTGATCGTAGTCCACAAGGATCGGATCGGTATGGCGGCCCATATCACAAGCTGTTTAAGCCAGGCGGAAATCAACATTGCTTTTATGAGGCTGTTCCGTGAGTCAAAGGGGGACAAGGCATACAGTATTGTGGAATTTGACGGAAAGCTTCCGGAGCACACAAAGGAAAAAATCCTGCTGGAGCAGGATGTAGAGCATGTCATGCTGATTCAGATAAGGGAGGGATAAAATGATGGATTTTAAAAATGCGGCAGAGCTGCTTTCGATTTGCGAAACGAACCGGATTCCTGTGTCTGAGGCCATGAAAAACCGCGAACGCCTTTTGACGGAGGTTACAGACCAGGAACTTACCAGTCGGATGAACCGGGTACTTGAGATCATGAAGCAGGCAGTCAACGAGCCTCTTGAGAATCCCCGTCCTTCTATGGGCAGGCTGATCGGCGGTGAAGCCAGGCTGGTGAACCGCCGGCGGAAGGAGGGAAATTCCCTCTGCGGCAGCCTGGTGTCCGGGGCCATTGCCTACGCCATGGCAGTGCTGGAAGTGAACAGCTCCATGGGGCTGATCGTGGCCGCGCCCACCGCAGGCTCCTCAGGTGTGGTGCCCGGCGTCCTGCTGTCATTAAAGGATGCGCACGGTTTCTCTGACGAAGAGCTCCTTCCCCCGCTGTACAATGCCAGCGCCATCGGCTATCTGGCCATGAGAAATGCTACCGTCGCCGGAGCGGTAGGAGGCTGCCAGGCCGAGGTGGGCGTGGCCTCTGCCATGGCTGCTTCCGCAGCGGTAGAACTCATGGGCGGCAGCCCACGGCAGTGTCTGGAAAGCGCATCCACCGCGCTGATGAATCTCCTGGGGCTGGTCTGTGATCCGGTAGGCGGCCTGGTGGAATACCCCTGCCAGAACCGGAATGCCATCGGCGCAGCCAATGCGCTGACCGCGGCAGAACTGGCATTGAGCGGAGTCAGACAGTTGATTCCTTTTGACGAAATGCTGGGCGCCATGTACAGCGCCGGCAGACGGCTTCCCCCTGAATACCGTGAAACCGCCCTGGGAGGCTGTGCGGCGGCTCCTTCTGCCTGTGCGGCAGCTGGGAAATGCCATTTGCATAGTTGAAATAGCTTTTATTTCCTTGATGCAGCGAGCCAAGCAGCCATGCTTGCATGGATATTTGGCAACTGCCGCAAGGGTCAGAGGCCCCGCAGCTTGCCGCGGGGTCTTTGACTGATCGAGCGGACATGCCTCCTATGGAGGATGTCCCTCAAAGAATCCGCCTATTAGATTTCTTATGGCAGGAGGCCGGATTCCGCTCTCAGCACTGTACTGGCCTGTGACCGTGCAGCAGGTAGCCGCACTTACTGTTCACGGTGCCTTGCGCCATGCTGCAAGGCATCCGGCCGGAAAATAGCGGTTGCATACATCCAGCCCGTCTACACTCCGTTCCGATCCGTCCTAAACAAGCGTCGCTGGCGCTTAGGACCGCCGTCAGGCGACTTTTCAATGGGCTGGATGCCGTTGCTGTGAACGCCCGGTCAGGGTGTAAACAGTAACGGTGTAGTTACATGTCACACCCCGACCAATCACCACGCTGATTGGTTGGGAGGATGCACATAAGAGCTGGTATTCAGGCCGTCCATTGCCGTAGGCAATTTAAAATGACGGCCTGAGTTACAGGGCACGCCTGGTCAAGGTGTGACCTGTAACACGGTGTACGCCGCGTGTTCAGCAATAATCTATTTTTATCTTGTGTTTCTCCGGACAAGTATGCTAGAATAGGAAAAAGCATATTTTCTAAAAGTTCCATTATTTCGGAATCTCGGATTCCGTTATATCTCAGACATATCAATACAAGGGATTTCATCCCCTGTCCTTTCAGAAAATTCGTGCTTTTATCCAGATAAGCAGGAGGTTTTCTGAAAAGGGAGCAGAAAATCTCCTGAAAAAAACTGAATAAGGAGGTTTTCTATGACGCAGAAGAAAAAAGAAACTGATGCCACTTACTGGCATCCTGCATTTTATGCCGGCATTCAAATTGAACTGGAAGACGACGCAGACAACCTGGTGTTTGAAAATGAGCATCAATTGGGCAAAAAACCGATGGAGATTGATGTGCTGATCATCAAAAAAGAGACGGACAGGCCCGTAAAGAAGAACATCGGGAGGATATTCAAAAAATACAACATCATTGAATACAAAAGTCCGGATGATTCTCTAAGTGTAGATGATTTTTACAAAGTCTACGGATACACTTGCTTTTATAAAGCAGATGTGCAGTATGCAGACAGCATTCCTGCCGAAGAACTGAGCATCACCTTCGTATCGGGAAAATATCCCCGGAAGATGATAAAACATTTGACGAAAATCAAAAAGTATCAGGTCACGGAGGTGGAAAAAGGAATCTACTATGTGAACGGAGATCTCATCCCCATCCAGATCCTGGTCACAAAAAACTTATCCGGGGAAGAAAATCTCTGGCTGAAAAGCCTGACAAATAAGCTGAAAGCAACTGAAACAGCCGAAAAACTGGTTGAAAACTATATGGATCATAAGGACAGCCGCCTGCATCGGTCGGTCATAGAAACGATCATGCGTGCAAATCAGAAAATTTTCCACCTGTACGGTTGCTAATCCAAAGTCACATTTTCATTGCAATAAATTGCATAAAAACGTGACTTCGGATTGCAACCGTACAGGTGGAAAATATTCAGGGAGGTAAATGGTATGAGCGATATTTTCATGGAAATCGTACAGGAAAAATTTGACCGTAAGCTTAAGGAAGAAGTGGAGAAGGCGACCGAAAAAGCTGTGAAAGAGGCAACCGAAGAAAATACGGTAAAAACAAAACTAACCGAACGCATTTCTCTAATCCAGAAAAAATGCGCCAAAAACAAACCCCTCTCTGTCATCGCGGATGAGCTGGAGGCAGATACGGATGAGATCCTTTCCCTCTATGACATCATTTCCAAAAACCCGGATAAAACAACCGACGAGATCTATCAGATGGTTGCCGGTTAAAAATAGAATGGGGTATGCCCGCCGCAGGACATACCCCGTTTCTTTTTCTGCCTGTTTCGCAGCAGTCTCCGGTGGATTTTAAAAAGTCTCTTTTTCTTCTCGAAGCTTTTCGTTGGCTCCTTCCACGTTCATCCAGGATAGCACCAGCATGATCACCACATTGATGATCAGCGGAATCCACAGGTACATGATATGCAGCATATTGATGCAGGATTCCGGCTGTACCGCCAGGGTGCCGTCAAATCTGCTGAGCTCCAGCAGCCAGCCTGCTGCCGCCGTTCCCAGGCCGCCGCCCAGCTTTACGCCGAGGGAGGTGCAGGAGTACATGGTTCCGTCCACTCTTTTTCCTTTCGTTAAAAAGGTATACTCTGAGCAGGATGCGATCACCGCGTTCATGTCCCCCTGCCAGGGCCCCTGTCCCAGCGCAGCCAGCGCGGTAAATGCCAGCATCAGCGGGACGCTCCCGATATACCCGGCCGCGACTACAAGCGCCCGGCCTGCGACTGCGATCATATAGCCCCTCAGGTTCAGCTTGTACATCCCTTTCCACCTGCCCACAAGCGCGGGTGTGAAAATCAGCGCGATGATCAGCGGGATATTGGCCGCCCAGGAAAACACACCGTAGAGGTTTTCATTTTTCAGCACATAGGTCATATAATAGATTCCGGAATTGATCATCGCCGCGTATAACTGCTGCAGGATATAGACGCCGCAGATCATCAGATAGTATTTGTTGGAAACCAGGAGCCGGAACGCCTCTCCCAGCCCGTACTTCTCTTCCTCGCTCTGTTTCTCCTCCCACTCGTTGAGTTCCTCCTCGGGAAGCTCTTTCACAGAAAATACCGACACCGTATTGACGATCAGGCCGAGCACCGCATAGACAATGGCAACTGTCCGCCAGGCCGCCGCGCCGCCGCCGCATTTCGCTACAAAGCCGATGGTGACGGACTGGATCAGCAGACTGGTAGCAAACGCGAAAATGAATCTATAGGAACCCATCTGAACCCGCTCCTTGCTGTTTTTCGTCACCAGTGACGTCAGCGCGGAATAGGCGATGTTATTTGCCGTGTAAAATACGCCGTTTAACAGGGTATAGGCAATGAAAAACCAGGCATACTGCGCTGTGTCCCCCCAGCCCGTGGGAACCGCAAAGATCGCCGCCAGAGTAACGGCACAGCCGATGTAGCCGTACAGCATCCAGGGCCGTGCCTTCCCCAGCCTGCTGTGGGTCTTGTCAATCATGGAGCCGAAGAAAATATCCGTAAATCCGTCAAATAATTTGGAAGCCGCGATCAAAGTTCCTACGATCCCCGCCGACAGGCCGATCGTATTGGTCAGATAAATCATAACAAATGAGGACAAAAACGCATAGACCACATTGCCTGCAATATCTCCGGAACCATAACCAATCTTATTGTACCATTTCAAATATGTTTTTTCCTGCATGTGTACTCTCCTTTTTTGTAATCGGGTGCCGCCCCGTTACTGTTCAAACCCTGGCCGGGTGCTCACAGTAACGGCATCCAGCCCCATCACTGAATTGGCCGGATGCCGCGCAGCGAGTGCACGACACCGTGTGACCAGTAACGTGTCCGCCCCTTCCCTGCTGTTTCAACTTGTTTACGGTTCCTTCACATACGGCACCAGGCTGAACTGGAACCGGAACCTTGTCTCATCAAACCGGTATTTTTCCATGACCTCCGGGCCGCAGCTATTGGAGCCGATCCCGTTTAACGCATAATCCAGACACAATACGGTACTGCCCGACCTTTCCAGCTCAAAATTGTGGGCCTTTTTTTCCAATTCTTCCTGCGTATAGACGGACGCGTTGAAGGAAAATCTGCAGTCCGGGGCCGAAATCGCAGCAAACCCGGCCTGGTTTCCGCTGACCTCCACATAATCGCAGTCAAAATGGCTCCCGTTTTCCTGGGGACGGATGTAGTCCTCATGCAGCTCTGCCACATTTGCAGTATATCGGCCGTGGCTGGCTGCACGGTGCTTATCGCGGTAGCTTTCCATGGGGCCGTATCCATAATATGAAACGGTGTCCATCCGCTCCGGCAAGAAGAGCCGCAGACCAAATCTGGGCAGCACCGGAAATTCTCCATTTTTTACTGCGTCCATCGACCCGTGAATACCGCCGTTTTTGTCCACGGTCCAGAACCCCTTGATATCCAGAATACGCTGGACAGTGGGCGCTGAAACGGACATGGCGGTCAGGATTACGACCTCGTTCTCGGACTGTCCGGCAGCCGTGGCATAGGCTCTGGCAAACGCTTCGTGGTAATGCGCTTTTTTCCACTCCTCCTTGATATACATGTCGTTGTCTGTGGGCGCCCTCCAGATATTGAGCTCCATCGGCCTGTCCAGATATTCCGTTCCCCTGTAAATGATACTCTCAAAGAGACCGTTCCTCTTATTATAGGTATAGACAAATCCCTCCCCCCGGATGATGACTCTGCAGTCCGTCTCCGCCACCTCCAGACCGCAGCCGGAGGTTTCCCCGCTGAGCGGACGCCTGAGCGCGTCCTGGTTTCTTCCGTCCGCGTTTTCCAGAAGGATTTCATCAAATCCCAGCAGATGGCCTGCCGGAACCAGGGGCGATCCGCCGCGGAGCAGGTAGAGGATTTTCAGATACGCCCTCCCCGCCTCGGGGACGGATACATCCAGCACAACCGACGCCTCGCCGTGAGGCGGCACGGAACATGCGGGAATGCTGCCCGATTCCACACAAACGCCGTCGCAGGCCACCTCATAACGGATGTCCGCATAATCCTTCAAATCCGTGAAATCCAGGTAGTTGTGCAGCTTCAATTCCCCGGTCCGGGCATCATAGGAAACCACCCTCGCCGGACGGTGTATGTTTTTATATTCCAGCAGCCCGGTGTGAGGAGTGCGGTTCGGATACACCAGCCCGTCCATGCAGAAATTTCCGTCGTGGATCTTCTCTCCGTGATCCCCGCCGTAGAGATATCTTTCGCCGTCCCCGTCTCCGTCTCCGGCATACACCGCATGGTCGCACCACTCCCACACGAAACCGCCGCACATCCGGTCATTGCTGTGGATGACCTGGAAATAATCCTCCAGGTCTCCGGGGCCGTTTCCCATGGAATGGGCATATTCCACCAGCAAAAACGGTTTGCTCCCGTCTTTTTCAAAGTACTCCTCGATTTCCTCGAAGGCGGGATACATTCTGCTGTACAAGTCAAGATTTGAGTAGTCATAAGTCACATCATAGTTTCGGTATCTCGCACTTTCATACTGGGTGATCCTGTCCGGGTCAAATTTCTTCGTCCACCGGAGGGCCTTTTCAAAATTACATCCGTAGGCGCTCTCATTTCCCATGGACCACATCAGGATACTGGGGCGGTTCTTGTCCCGCTGAACCATAAGCCGCACCCGGTCCAGAATGGAATCCTCCCAGGCCGGATCGTCCGCAATCCTCCGGTTCCACCCCTTGAAGCGGTTGTAATCCGTATCCTCTTTGTAATAGATCATATTGGGGCCGTGGGCTTCCACGTCTGCTTCATTCATAACCATGAAGCCATACAGATCGCACAACTCATAAAAATAAGGCGCGTTTGGATAATGGCTGGAGCGAATGGCATTGAAGTTGTGCCGCTTCATCATCGTAAGGTCTTTCATCACCTGTTCCGGACTGATGGCAAAGCCAGTCTTCGGATCGGAATCATGGCGGTTCACACCATGGAATTTGACCTTCTGCCCGTTCAGGTATATGACCTGATCCTGAATCCGGATGGTTCGAAACCCCACATGATCCGTGATCACTTCCTGTCCCGTCTCAATGACAAGCGTATATAAAACCGGGTGTTCCGCACTCCACAGCTCCGGTTCTGAAACTTCCAGAGAAATGCGGCCGGATTCGGCTTCACCGGACGCCGCAATCCGATTTTGGGGATCATAGATCGTCACCTTCGCAGCCGCCGGTTTTCCGATATAAGAAATATGTAAGCGGATCTCCGCCCTGTTTCCGCGAAGCCGCGGGCCAGATTCTTTTTCCCCATCCACAGCCGTTTCCACCCGGTAATCACCGATGCAGTGTTCCGGACGTTTCAGCAGATACACGTCCCGGAAAATCCCGCTCATACGGAATTTGTCCTGATCCTCCAGATAGCTGCCGTCACACCATTTCAAGACCAGCACCGCAATGGTGTTTTCCCCTTCTTTCAGGGCAGATGTGACATCAAATTCACTGGTCGCATGGGACACCTGGCTGTACCCGATCCATGTGCCGTTCAGCCACAGGTAAAAACAGGAATCCACCCCTTCAAAATTGAGATACGCCTTCGGCGCCTGCCCGTTCTTTACATAGTCAAACGTATGCACATATGCGCCGCACGGGTTATCCTGGGGAACAAAGGGCGGGTCAAAGGGAAACGGATAACGGATATTGGTGTACTGGTGGGAGTCATACCCGGCCATCTGCCACACGCCGGGGACGCTGATCTCCCCAAAATCAGACGTATCATAGCCCGGCTCGTAAAACGGCTCCTGTACGTCATAGATGCTCTGAAAGAATCTGAACTTCCAGTTCCCGTTCAGGAACTGGATGCGGTCGGATTCCTCCCTGTGTTCCGCCAGATGATCCATCCGCTTCGATGCCGGGATGTAATATGCCCTGGCCGGCATAGTCCCCTCATGCAAAATGCTGAGGTCTTCATAATACCTTGGTACGATCATGTTTGCAGCCTCCTGTTCTGAATTGCGTTTAAACATACACTTTTTTGTTCTCTCTCCTGCTGCCCCGAACGAGGCAGATTTCCTTTTTCTCTTTATTTTCTGGATTTATTATATGAATTTTCCATTTCAAAATCCATAAACTCAATTAGACAAAACATACACAAAATGATACAATGGATGTAATTCATAAAACAGGAGGCCGCACATGTATCTGAACTCGGGATATTTAAACAATACGCATCTGGATTTTAAAGACAAGAGCCGGCCGCTGATCGTCGGAAGCTGCGGGACTTACCGCCTTTCCACCCATCCCAGGCTGCCCACCTACCGCCCCCGGGGACGGCTGGATTTTCAGCTCCTCTATGTCTTTGCCGGAGCCGTGCATTTCCATTTTGACCATGCAGAAAATGAAACCGTTGTGACTGCCGGGAACATGGTGATCTACCGACCGAAAGAATTTCAGAAATATGAATATTATGCGGCTGACCGAACTCAGGTGTATTGGGTTCATTTCACCGGAAGCAACGTGACCAACATCCTGAGAAGCTACGGCATCCGGGATGACATGCGGGTATTCTATGCCGGGACATCCCTGGAATATGAACGGATCTTCAAACGGATGATCTCTGAGCTCCAGCACTGCCGGGCCGACTATGAAGAAATGCTGACGCTCCTGCTCCGCCACCTCCTGATCCTGATCCACAGGCAGGTGTCAAAGCAGCGCGTCCTGAAAAATGAATATCTGGAATACGAGATGGACCTGGCGGCCCAATATTTCAACGACCACTACAATTCCGCCATCAGCATCCAGGAATATGCCAGATCCCGGGGGATGAGCATAAGCTGGTTCATCCGGAATTTTAAAGGATACACCGGAGTCACGCCCATGCAGTATATCCTATCCATCCGCATCACAAACGCGCAGGTTCTGCTGGAGTCCACCACCTATACGGTGACGGAGATCGGGCGTATCGTAGGATATGAAAATCCGCTGTATTTCAGCAGGATCTTCCATAAGCAGAAGGGATTCTCACCTTCGGAGTATCGAAAAAACAGCTCCTAACTGTCAGCCATTGTTACTGTTCACACCCTTTGGGCGCTTCAGTAACAGTATCCAGCCCAATAGACTTCCCCGCAGCAAGCTGCGGGAAAGCAGACCCGCTGCCGGTGTTGCAATGGATGTTGCGATATTGGCGATAAAGATCAGCTGTGTAGGCGATCCGTCATAGATAAAACAGATCACACACGCGAACGCCAGGCTGGCCACACATCCCCAGCGGATGATCTTGGACTCCAGTGCCACGTCCTTATCAAATCCTGCGCTCAAAAGCACCATTCCCCGCTGGGTATTTCCAAGCAGTGACGAAAATCCGGCGCCCAGAAGCGCAATCCCCATCACATACTTTGCCGCCCCTCCGAGAAACGGAACCAGCAGCTCGGCAAGCTGTGCCGGCGCCTGGATCGCAATTCCCTGGGGATTGAGAACGATTGCTCCGACCAGCATGATCGCGCCGGAGATCAGGATCACAGTCACAATATGCGCCACTGCGTCCCATTTCATTGCCCCATTAAACAAATCCTCTTTTTTCCATTTTTTCTCTGCGCCAAGATAGGTTCCGTAGATTCCGGCCGTAACCGCCGCGTTGGTGCTGATATAGGCAAGCGCAGTCGTCATGCTGCCCTCAGGCAGACTCCACTTGACAAGCCCCTTGCCCATTTCGCCCCAGGCCGGGCCTCCTGTCGCTACAAGCGTCGCATAAAATGCCAGGATCATGCCGACGATACAGATCATGATGCCTTTTTCCACCTTTGAGTAGACGCCCTTTGAAAAATAAAGCCCCAGGAGAACCGCAAGCATGATCAGGGCACCCAGCTTCCAGTTGATGCCGAAGATCAGGTTCATGCCCGCTCCGGTTCCGGATACATTTCCCAGGGTAAAAAACAGGCATGACAGGAACAGCGCAATTCCGCAGAACCCGGCCGCAGCTCCGCCGTAATAGTGGCGGATGGCATGCAGGATCGGCATTCCCGTCAGCATAGATATACGATAGGAAGTCAGCATAAATGTAACTCCCATCAGCAGGATCGGTATGATCAGCCAAAGCAGGCCGTAACCATAATTCGCGCCGATCATCGCCGATGTGGTAATATTTCCCGGGCCGATCACGACGCCTGTCAGGATGATCCCCGGGCCGATCCGCTTCAGGATCTCGGTGAATGACAGCTTCTGAACCTTGGAAGGATCGAATCCGTCGTTTCCCGCAATGTGATTTTCATTAGACATTGTTTTTTCTCCTTAAAACCGGTGTACCGACCGAATCATAGTCAATACACCGGCATAATTCAAGCTCTTATCTTATTTCTCAAACTGCGTCATGTCAACCTTGGGAAGCTCGCTGTTCTTTAAGCCCATTGCGATCCAGTCCTTTTCCTCCTGGTTCAGCGGAAGAACCGGCTTTCTCATCAGGCTGGACTTGAAGATTCCTCTCTGTACCAGCGCTTCCTTCAGCCTTGCGTGAGCTTCGCCTGACGGCTGTCCGCCTCCGTAGATTGCCTGTGAAATGTGATAAATACGGTCGGACCAGTCCTGCGCCTCTTTCAGAGTGTGCTTGTCCGGATTTGCAAATACTTCCCGTGCCGGGCAGATCAGCTCCGGAACACATCCTGCAAAACCGATCAGCGCGCCGTCCATTCCCGGGAACCAGCTTACACAGAGCGTCTCATCGTGGCAGGTGATCAGGGAGATGTCCGGACATTCCTGACGGAGCAGGCGTACGTCGTGCTCGTAAATGGAAGTCACACGGGTACCCATTTTGATACATTTTACATGGTCGATCTCTTTGCACATTTTGATCAATGTCTCTACCGGGTAAAACGCCTTGCTTGTCGCCGGATACAGGTGGATGATGATGTCAATGTCAGCGCCCTCCGCTACATCCTTTACATATTCATAGGGAGCATCCTTGTGCATACCGAAACGAAGCCACATGTGGGGCGGCATCAGAAGAATCCCGTCAGCGCCGGCTTCCTTTGCTTCCTTTGCCATCTCGATGCTTTCAATTGTATTTTCACAGTTGATTCCGGAAATGATGGTCATGCAGTCGCCGCACACCTCGGAGCAGATCTCAACGACACGTTTGCGTTCCTCACGGCTCAAGCCTGTGATCTCACCTGTATGCCCGTTGCACACAAGTCCCTCAATCCCTTTTCCATAAAAGCTCTTGATCCAGCGGAGGTATGTACGAAATTCTTCTTCATTGATAGAATAATCATCATTTAACGGTACGGATACTGCCGGGAAAATTGTCTTGAAATTTTTTACTTTAGCCATGATAGTTCTCCTTTTCTTCACATTGATCATTTTTGTTTTTTTCCAGGTTACCAGTTTCAAAAAAACATCTGCGCATCTGTTTTTCTTTACGACATCCAAACGTCTGTATATCTTATGGGTCATTTATATCATGTTCCTTTTTGACCGTCAATGCTTTTGCCCATGCCTGCAAATTGTTGCATGAATCCTACAAAAAATTGCATATTTTGTGTATTTTCCACTGTTTTAAGCTTTGTTTTTTGTGCACTTTTCACCAGATTAATCCTTGCGTCCCGCTGGTTTTTCATTATATAATTGACGCGATTATTTACAGCTGATAAAATGAGCATTCTCACAGATCCGGATGCAAAGAGTTCCCGGGAGTGCTCACAATATGGAGGTGTCAAATGGCTACTTTAAAGGACGTAGCAAAGCTGGCCTGTGTCGATGTCAGCACCGTATCTAGGGCTTTGAACAACACATCTTATGTACATCCTGACACCAAGGCCCGCATTTTTGCCGCCGTGAAAGAGCTGAGCTATCAGCCCAATCTTCTCGCCAAAGGCCTGCGCCAGGGGAAACGCAATACCATCGGTGTTGTGATACCGCGCCTGATCATGACCGTTTTTGCGGAGATCACCCAGGGGATCGAGGAGGAAGCCCGGAAGCATGGCTACGCAACGCTGATCTGCCACACGGAGGACAACCCGAAGGTGGAAAAGGAATGCCTGAACCGGCTGAGAAATGGTTTTATCGACGGGCTGATCATCGCCGGAACCGGGCGCAATACCCGCCTGGTGCGCGACATCCATTCCAGCGGCCTGGCCTGCACCCAGATCGTCCGGAAGCAGGACCCTCTGATCAGCAGCATCGTCGTGGACTACAAGGCATGCGGTTATGAAGCGGTGAAGTATCTGGCGTCCAAGGGCTGCCGGGAGATCGGGCTGATCAACGGCTCCATGCAGATCACCCCCTATCGGGACCGTTATGAAGGATACCGCAAAGCGCTGGCTGAGCTCGGCCTTTCTGAAACCTCGGCTGTCTCCCCTCAGCCCGCAAGTGTACACAGTCTGGAATACGGCTATGACTGCACCCTGGAGCTGCTGGGAACCAATCCGAAGCTGGACGCCATCATGGCCGCCGCCGATGTGCAGGGGATCGGAGCGCTCCGCGCGCTCAAGGAACAAGGACGGCGCCTGGAGCAGATCCGTGTCATCAGCCTGACCGGACACATCATAGGAGGAATGCTGGAAACCGCCATGACCTCCATGGAAATGCCCGCCCACGAGATCGGAGTGAAGGCTGCGCTTATGACGATCGAAGAGATCGATTCCCCCGAAGAGCATAAGTCCGGCCCCCGGCACCTGGTTTATCAGTCTTCGCTTGTGGAGAGGGAAAGTACTTAGAAAAGGAGAGATTTTTATGAAGTATACGCTGCATCACATCGCACTGTCTGTAGACCGACTAGATTGGTATCTGGATTTTTTTACAAAGGTTTTTGAAATGACCATCCAAAAGACGGCCGGAGACGCTCCGGAGCGGAAGATCTGGTTCCATGAAGGAGTTCAGCTCAATGAAGCCGCAAAGAAGCCCGCCGCAGGGACATTATATGACCATCTGGCGATTTCCGCAAAGGAGAAGGAAACGGTGATCGCCCGCGCGGAGGAATTCGGCTGCCGCCGGATTAAGGAGAACTGGATCAGCCTGCCGGATGGGGTGACGATTGAGCTGATTTAGGAACCGCCGGGCAGAAGTTTTGCCTGGACGATACAGGCTGTAAGAAGTAGTAGAAAATAACTGATGCGGATTACGCAGGATATTTCTTCGGATGTCCCAGTTATTTTTCTACAACTTCTAAAAAATAGCTTTTCTCAATATTCACTTAAGGATTTTTCATCCGTTCCCGTTGCGGAGCCCAGTCTTGCTGAAATGCACCTTCATTTATAGTCATCCATCTGCCTTCTGAAAGACCATTGCCTGAAACGCAGCCATTTCGTCTCCATTTTTACAGGAAAACTGCATGCAGGTGCCCTTTACCTGGCAAAGTCCCACGCCTGCCAGAGCGCGGACCAGACCGGCGCATGCATCGTCCTCTTCACAGCGCTCTATGCTGACAAGATACCCCTGGGGTTTTACCAGCGCCGAAAGCTCCCTCACATACCCTTCATACCGTTTTGACGGCTCTTCCATTGACAGCAGCGCCGCTTTCATCTCTTCAATCAGCGGCCTCCACCTGGCATTCTCATGTACCGTCCTGCAGGAAAACACGGTGTCATACTTCTTTTGCTTCAGCGCCTGAGGACAGGCAAAACGTACATTATCCGTCCGCAGTCTCCCGGCGAGCTCCTCCGCCGCGGAAGCAGCCATTTGCGACAGATCCAGGCCGGTCACAGAAGCGTCAGGATGGACGCGCGCCAAAAAACAGGTCAGGATCCCATTTCCACAGCCCATATCCAGAATGTCCCCCGCAAAAAACCGCTCATATCGGAGCAGCGCTTCCATCGCCCTCCGGAAAAACACACGGTCATAAAAAGAAGCTGCCAAAAGGCTCATCTGCAGGCTCTGGTTCAGATAATCCACAAGCTCCTCCTGGCGGCGGAGATAGGCTGTGTCCTTACTTCCATAGAACAGCCGTTCTTCTGAACGGTCATACAATTCCGTCAGCTTTTTAATATGCTTTTGGCCCTCCTCCTGCCCGAAGGCTTCCAGCAGAGCGGTGTCCAGCTCATGGACCCTGCGGATCCCGGCCTGGGCGAGATATTCCTTTATTCTTAAATCTGACATACCGTATCCTCCGTTTCCGTTATACTTAGGAGTTGTAGAAAAATAACTGAAATATCCTGCGCAATCTATATCACTTATTTTTCTACAACTCCTTACGGCCGATGAAATCTGCCGTGAGCAGCGCGCCAGCCGCAGCCGCAAAGCGGCATGTTTCCTTATGCGCTGGGCAGCGGCTCCTGATCTTTCTTGTTGTGATTTCATTATACTACGGAGAATGGTTCCTTTTCAAGTATTGAGAAATCGTTGTGATCCTGCCCTCTGTTATTCTAATTTTAATCTCTCAGAAATACTTCCACTGACAGATTTTCGATACATATATTCAGATATTGCCGCGCACGTTATAAAAAGGATAACGGCAAGGAGGAAAAAGCAGCCCCATGGATAGGAAAATTTAAAATAGGGTAATTGTTCTTTTATTCTTTTTCCCATCATCCATAGAACCATGTATCCGGCTGTTGCTTCTAAGGCTAAAACAATCCCCCAATACCCAATTCCTTCAATCATCAGCAATTTTCTTAATTGCTTTCCGGTCATACCGATGCTTTCCATAATGACCAGTTCATGCTTGCGAACCTGTATATCCGTAAAAATCGTGTTTATATAATTCATGATACCGATAAACAACAGGATAGCGCCAAGTGTGCCTAAAACCAGATTTGTTGCCGTTATATATTTTTTCGCGGCAGCCAAAAGATCCGAATTACAATACAGCGTAATTTGATTCCATTCTTCTGTATCTTTATTGTATTCCTGAACAAATGACTTTATCTTTTGCTTCATAACCGGTTCTTTTTGTTTATCTGCGTTTATAGATAACGCGAAATATTTTTCTTCCATCCCTAAATTTTCGAATCCCTTTTCCGAAATTATAAAGTAATTTATATAGTTTCCGTTTACTGTCATTTGCATCTTCGGAAAATGCTTTGCGCTGATATCAATATATCCTGAACACTTCATCTCCCCCAGCTTTAAATTTTCCGTTTTCTCCTGTCCATAAGACTTCCAACGCAGTACTGATAGAAATAGCAGGTGCAGAACACCGTTAATTACGCAATGCTGTACTAGGGCGATTTTAATGTCTATTTCTTATAAATGCGCGACTGCTCAGAACATAAATACACGAAGTATCCGCTGTGAAAACAGCCACTGTTCCGAACGATGTCGAGTAGATGTGGGGATTACTCCCTGCATCTACTCGACAGTACATCTATAGTCTCAATTGCTCCACATATTCTTCTAAGCAAAGGTTCTGAGAGTATATTTCCATTGCAGCTTGTTTCCCCACATATCGGTAGTGCCAGGGTTCATAAATTGTACCTGTTATTTCCGTTTTATCTGCGGGATATCGATTTATAAATCCATATTTATAACTGTTTTCCGCAAGCCAGGCATACACTGCTTCATCCGAGCTGACCAATGTTTCCGCATTGATATCAACCGAAATTCCCAATTGATGCTCACTTGTTCCGGGAATGCTCACCCATTGCTTTGCAAGTTTCTTTGCCTCTTGCCCTGAGTGCCCCTCGTTTTTATAATCTTGAATTTTATCATCCAACAAATCTTGTTGCTCGGTTTCTGTCCGATATCCATCCGCAACAAACATATCCAGTCCGGCAGCACGCGCATCATTAAACATCTCCTGCAGCTCCGGATATATTCTGGAATCCACTTTTTCTCCATTCGATAATTCCGTAAGTTCCACTTTATAATCCTTTGGAATCAGATGTTCTCTGTTCACAAGTATCAGGTTCCATCCTAGAGATATATCTGACTCTTTTACTGCCGCCATATATTCCATACTGATCCAAACCATAGCAAAGAGTACAGCCCCTAAAGCAATCGACAAAATCTTCAGCGAAATTGAATTTCTTTTCATTTTTTCTCCTTATTTTGTGCCTCATTTTCACCCATTTCTTTATTATTCCTCATCTGATATCGCCATTTCTTTTTGTACAGAATACAAATGGTGATATAAGCCGTTATTCTTTAACAGCTCTTCGTGTACTCCTGTTTCTTGAACTTCACCTTTTTCTAAAACAATAATTTTATTTGCTTTTTCCAGCATACAACTAAACCTGTGAACAATAAGTATTGTCATTTTATTCTGTCTTTCATCATATATTGTATTGAGAACAGATTGTTCAGATATAACGTCAAGAGATGCATTTGGCTCATCATATATATACATATCAGCAGGCTTTATTATTTTGTAAGCCTGTATCTGGAATAGCTTCTATATATAAACGGCAGTAACAATACAGAAGCCGCGAAATATATTCCCATCACAAATGGAATCTGCCGAAATACGACGCTTCCTATCTGGAAAATAAATTGGACTTTTACAGCTCTCACTATATTGACCAGCACATCCGGCGTAAAATATACAATTTTCGTAACTTTAGAAAGTGCCCCGGCAATAAAAAGCAGCACTATATACATGAAAAACGGAATGCAGACCGCCACCTTTTCGCTGCGCATCCTTGCCGTCACCAGCATGGTAACCGATGCAGACAGCAAGCTGGCAATATAGCCGCACCCCACGAGCAAAAGATAATTCTGCCCCAGCGTTGTGGAAGAACTGCTGTAAGGATCTACAATCTGATATGGCGTGTCAAAACCGCTCACTCCCATGATTCCAAATGAAATCAATGACAAGAGCCCGACTCCTGCCCAGAAAACAATGGTTGCCATCGTCATTCCCACCACAATTTTATTTTTTGCCGCTTTTGACCGTCCATATTTTGTTGTGAAAAACACCAGCTCCGCATGATTCCGAAATTCTTCATCAAAGATTCCGGCAGCCAAAAATCCAATGGCAACCGCCAGGATGATCACGTATGTTTCCGCATAGATTAACATTGTATCCCACGAATCATAAGCTTCGTAAGTAACCGGAATTTCTATTTTCCCGTACTGCTTTCTTAGATACTCTTCCTTTTCCGGTGTGCCGCCGTATTCTTCCGGCATTTTCCGCAAATTCTCTGCATATGTGTCATACAGATGAATCATATCCTCTTCTGTCAGATTCGCCCTTGCGTCCCCTATAAAATCCGATTCCGGTGTATACACCTTAGCCGCAAAGTATAGAATATCATCGTAGGACTGCACAATCCCGCCATATTCCGCATCCGGGATTTCTTCCGGATACTGTTGTTTTAGCTCGTGATAGCTTTTCCCGATTTCAGCCAGCCTTTCTGTTGTCAGCTCGCCTCTCCACCGGTTCTTATCCGCCGCAATACGCCGCCCGGCAGTTAGCTTGCTGATCCCGGTAAGGCTTTTCCCTTCCATATCTGCATAGAATATGTTTCCGGCCGCAAGAAAACCCAGTATGATGGTCACCAAAAGCAACACGGTCAGTATCACCTTATTAATTGTTTTTGAAAAGAATTTTTTCATTTCATACCGCAGCATCTTCATCACCTCCATTTTCACCAAAATACAACAGAAACGCATCCTCCAGCGTGGGGGCTTCCCGTACCGCATTCTCGGAAGGACGGGTTTTTGAAATGATCCGAAGCTCTGCTCCGCCGGATACATGCTTCACATTCCCCACCGGATACTGCTGTATATATTGATTTACCTTCTGCCTCGGAACCGTACAGGTCCAGACTTCCTCATCCATGCCGGCAATCAGTTCCTCTGATGTTCCGGTGCGAAAGAATCTGCCTTCCTGCATCAGCACGATCTGTTCTGCAATATATTCCACATCTGACACGATATGGGTAGAGAGCAATACCAGACGATCCTCCGATAACTCGCTGATCAGGTTGCGGAAACGAATCCGTTCATTCGGGTCAAGCCCCGCTGTCGGCTCATCCAGTATCAGGATTTTGGGGTCGTTCAGCATGGCCTGTGCAATCCCGGCACGCCTTACCATCCCGCCAGACAGTGCCTTCATTTTCCGCTTCCTGTATTTTAACAGCCCGACCATATCCAGCAGCTCGCGGATTCTCTTTTTTGCCGCAGCCGGAGGGATACCCTTGAGTGCCGCAATGTACATCAGATAATCGAAAACAGAAAGATCCGGATAATACCCAAAGTCCTGGGGCAGATATCCCAGCAGTCCCCGATAGCCCTCTTCCAATTCGAAAATGTCGTCCCCGTCCCATGTAATCCCTCCCGCACTGGGACAGGTTACTGTACAAAGCATCGTCATCAGCGTCGTCTTTCCCGCGCCGTTCACTCCCAGCAGCCCATACACGCCTGTTTCCATCGAATAATTGACATTGTCTACCGCCAATACGCTGCCATAATCTTTCGATACATTTTTTAACTTTAATTCCATCTGCCTACACCTCTCAACTATCTTATTGTTACAGAACTGTCCTGAAACAATGGCTCCAAAGCATAAGTTCTATTTTCTTTCCTTATTATTTATTTTCAGAATATCCGGAATCTTAGGATCGTACATTCCCATAACAATTGATTTTCCTACAGCATATTTCCCAAGATTAATAGCTATGTTACCAATCGTCTTTTTTATATTTTTCTTCATTTCTTCTTTGTCCTTTCGCATTTCGTATTTCGTAAGTAGAGTATAACCCATATTTCTTCATTTTTTATATTCTTGAATAAAATATGTTTTACAATGAAAAATCGTACTTTTTCAAAAAAACACAACGATTATTACTGAATAAACGTTGCTCCTTTCAAAAATATGTAGTATAATCACAATTGTTCATATTTTTGTAGATACACATATTGATGTTTTCTCTGAGAATACACTATAGGAAGGACTTATATTTAATGCAGATATTGTCATATTTTTTTAATGTTCTCATCTATTTAATTCCTATATGCTGTTTTTTGCCGTTCAATCTGAAAATAAAACAAAAATTGATTCTTTTTACAATACTGTTCATCAATATCCTGCTGATGGGAGTTGCTCTGAGTAATGCAGGGGTTGTTCTTTTACTAATAAGCGTCTGTACATACATCGCTTTCATAGACTCTCATCGGCTTATGAATATCTGTACCGTTATTGCAGCTTACCTGATTTGTGTACTATTGGATAATATCTATTCTATGGCATGGGATACATTGATCTACCCAATCTACTCAGCAGAAGATTTGCAGTCCAGCTTCATATATTGGATTTATATGATCTCTTATATTGCTCTCATTGCCTGCATTTTTCCTGTATTGGGCAGACTGCTTCATTCTCTTATTCACAAGCTGCAGGCAGTTTTATCCAGGCAGCTCCTGTTACTTATAGCAACTAACCTGCTTGCCTGCCTGTTTGTGTTTTTATTTAACATCATAGTGGGAGATATGATTGGATATACTCGGGAAATTGTACTTTTTAACTGTATTTTATTTACCTGTTACTTTATCATCAGTACAATCCTGATCGTAAATATCATAAAAGCAAACAAAGAAAAAGCAGAGATGGATGCGCGTCAGGATTCGTATCACAGATTGCAGGAATATACCAATCAGATTGAGAATATGTATTCTTCCCTGCGCTCCTTCAAGCATGATTACTCCAATATCCTGCTTTCCATGTCCGGTTATATGGAAACGGATGATATGGAGGGTTTGAAAAGATATTTTGAGAAGGAAATCCTTCCAACAGGTAAGAATATTTCTAAAAATTCGGCTCATATCAACCAATTAATGAATATCAGGACAACGGAATTAAAAAGCATTCTTTCAGCGAAGCTGTTATATGCGATAGAATTGAATATCAATGTAAGCATAGAAGTCACGAATGAAATTGCAGATATACCAATGGATACTTTGGATCTGACCCGTGTGATCGGAATATTTCTGGATAACGCGATCGAGGCTGCTCTTGAAACGGATTCTCCTTTCCTCAGCTTTGCCCTGGTTCATGCTGATACGGAATATGTCTTTATCATTTCCAACTCGTTTCTTGAAAAGGGGGTTCCTTACGCTTCACTGGCACAGCCAAATGTATCTACAAAGGGTGCAAACCGCGGGCTGGGACTATATAATGCCCATGAGATCATTGCAAAATATAATTCTGTTTTTTTGGATACGGAGATTCAGGGTGAACATTTTGTACAACGGCTTCGGATCACCTGATATGCTGAACGTCAATTATACTCACGGCAGCCGCAGCCGCAAAGCGGCATAATTCCTCATTCGGCTGTGCGCATCGTGTTATACTGCACGGCAGATTTATCTGGCGCGCAGTATAAATTGACCGTGAGTATAGCGAACAGGAGCAGTACATTAACTGCTCCTGTTTTTTATGTATGAAGGCAAAACTGACAGGGTTTCAAAGACAACCGCAATAAGCAGCAGACAGGGCACATTTTTTAAATTTTCAGAAAGCATAAAAAATGTGATAATAAGATAAATTAAAATAATCCAGGCAGCTTTTTTTCTGAGTTTTTCAAAATTTTCTTCTGAGATTGGATTATTTTCTGTCCCCTGCGGGCCAATGAGCATAAGCGTGATAAATCATGCCGCATAAGTGATAGCAGCAATACTCATAAAACCTATATCCAGCCGCCGTGAAACCAGCACTCCCGTCATTACAAAAGCGGTTGTCGCAGTCAGGCAGGCGCAGCTTGTTTTAAAATGTACACCCCCAACGGTCATTTTGAGTGCTCCGTATGCTGTAAGAAGTATGGCTGCTTCCCAAAGCATTCCGGTTAACAAAGCCAGGAAGAGAATGGTTCCGGTCATGACAATATTATGGATCAGAACCTGTAATCCTAAAATCATTTGCATCCGCTCTATCTCATTCCATGCTGCCTGATCTGTGTCTAAGTAACTGACAATCCTATTTGCTATTTTTTCCATTTCCTGTATCTCCCTCCTGATTTGATGGTAATTCGCCGCCAATTTCCGCCAGGGAATTGATGGCCTGCTTGTGCTTCAATTATAACAATACGGATATGCTGTTTTTCGATTTTATAATAAGCGTCGTATTTTCTGTAATTTCCGTTAATCGGGAAACGATTATGATCAGATGAATCACGATTATTTTTTTCCTGCACTTACGATAAATATTATTGTATAATAGGTATTGCACTGATGTACAGGCAAGTATCCAATTATTTTTTTACAGTTTCTAAGGAGGGCACTTAATATGATCGATATCTACATCTGTGAAGATAACCAAAAGCAGCTAAATCTCTTTAAAAAATATATTTTGAATACAATTTTAATTGAAGAAATGGACATGAAGATTGCCCTGGCTACATCAGATCCACATGCGCTTCTCGAAAAGATTTTAACAGCGGAAAATACAGGACTTTTCTTTCTGGACATTGATTTAAAATCTGATATGGATGGTCTGGAGCTGGCACAGCGGATCCGCCAGATCCAGCCCCGTTGTTTTATTATCTTTATCACCTCGCATTCGGAAATGAGTTTTTTGACCTTCCAGTATAAGGTCGAGGCTTTGGATTTTATCATTAAGGATACCCAGGAGCATATCAAGTCCAAGATCCATGAATGCCTTTTGGATGTGGAACACAAATATACCTCGCTGAACAATAAGATCAACCGGGCCTTTGTGATCCGTCAGAATGACCGGTGCATTACCATCGACTACAATGACATCATCTGCTTCGAAACATCCGGCAATATCCATAAGGTCCTGCTCCATGCGAAAAAGCGGGTCATTGAATTTTCCGGGCAATTGAAAGAGGTGGAAAAGCAGTTGGATTATCGTTTTTACAGATGCCACCGGTCGTATATTGTCAATCGGGATAATATCACCGAAGTGGATTTTACTGCCATGACCGTATCCATGAATAACGGAGAGACCATCCCTGTCTCCGTCAGGTTAAAGAAAGGTCTGAAAAAAATGATGGAGAAGCAGAAGTAAGGAGTTTTTTATTTTACCAAAAAGGAATTGCTTTTTATTTCCGGATATGCTAAAGTAAATGCATCTCGCAATGATATTTCCTCTGTCAAGCAGACAAAGGAACGATCACTGCAGGTGCATTTTTCAAACATTCTATCAATCTACAATGAAAATGTCTTTTTATTTTCAGGGCTGTATCGCCTTTACTTCAATGTTTGAAACAGTTTTTTATTAAGAGTTCAGAACAACAACTGTTTTTACAGCGGATATTTCGTGTATTTATGTTCTGAGCCGCACTTACAGTTTACTGGCCAGCCGGTAAACTGTAACGGTAGTGTAAAGTATCGTATGAAAAAATGATACGGGTATTGCCCGCATTTAAAATCTGCTTCGCAGATGGCGGGCAAGCAATCACTTGCTGTGCAAATGGTTGCATTCAGAAGGCAATCAATTTGCTTCGCAAATTGGTTACAGGTTACGAAGGGAGGAGATGATATGATGGTTATATAATGGAATTTATGGTCATTTGGTTCACCTTTCACAGGTGGTTACTGTTCACACCCTACGGGTGCTCCAGTAACAGTATCCAGCCCATTTTAAGTCGCCTGACGGCGGTCCTAAGCGCCAGCGACGCTTGTTTAGGACGGACCGGAACGGAGTGTAGACGGGCTGGATATATCGCTGTCATCACTTCATTGGTCGGACACCTTGCAGCGCAGTGCAAGATGCCGTGTGAACTGTAACACCACAGGTGTTCATGAAGCACGCAATTCGGAATTGAACTTGTATTCCGGCAGTCGATGAACTATAATATAATTGAAACCAACGAGGAAAATGAATGGGACAAAAAGATATCGTAGAAAAAAATTTAGAGGATTATAACGATGTGTTCTCTGACATCGTTAACGGATTCGTGTTTTGCGGAAAGAGGACGGTTAAGTCCAGAGACTTGAGATCTTTAAAGGTCAGATCTCAGTATAAGGCGGATAAAGGAAATCTGCATGAGGAAGAACGAGACAATGCGAAATACTGGTCTGCCGGCAAGGTGAAGATTGCCATTTTGGGCCTGGAGAATCAGACGGATCCGGACAAAGATATGCCTTTCCGGATCATTGGATATGACGGCGCCGCCTATCGGTCGCAGCTTCTTGATGAGAACTCAAAAGGGCGCTGCCCGGTGCTGAGCATCGTCCTGTATTTTGGCGAATCCCGCTGGAGCGGACCCAGATCCATAAAAGAAATGGTTGAGATTCCCGAAGGATTGGAAGAATATGTCAATGACTATAAGCTTCATATATTCGAGATCGCGTATTTGACAGAGGATCAGGTAAAGCTATTCAGGAGTGATTTTCGGATTGTGGCGGATTATTTTGTACAGAAGCGGAAAAACAAAACTTATATTCCCAGCAAAAAAAAGATAAAGCATGTGGATGCCATGCTGAAATTTATGTCAGTCATGACCGGGGATGAAAGATTTTTAGAAGCACAGAAGGTAAAAACTACAGGAGGTGAGCCGAATATGTGTGAGATATTGGATCAGGTTGAGAACAGGGGGATTCAAAAAGGGATAAAGCTGATGCAGGGCGAGAATGATGTGCTGCGCGCGGAAAGAGATGCCGCGCTTGCCGAGACAGCTGCCGCACTTACCGAAAAGGATGCCGCACTTACCGAAAAGGATGCCGCACTTACTGAAAAGGATGCCGCGCTTACTGAGCTTGTTCAAAAGGAAGCCGACCTTGCCAGGGCAATGGAATTATTGAAGAAACATCATATCGCATTTGCATGATAAATCTCAAATACTTTATTGACGTTTTAACTCTGGAACTGGAAGCCAAAAGCTTCCAGTTCCATTTTCTTATCCGGGCACTGCATTGACCAACAGCCTTATTGTAACACAGCAATCCTCACATCATACTTCTTCAGCATTTCCCCTTCCTCCATCGTCCGTCCCGACAGCAGATCCTTCTTCCCGGCAAATACCGCCGGCAGCGGAAGCTCCTGATCCTTGAAGTTCATCACAAAATAGACCGCCCCTACATCCGAGATCCGTCTCGTCACTTCCAATTCTGTTTCTTCCCCGATCACGGAAGCAACGCCCGCCCCGTCGCAGGCCAGATCCAGCACTTTCTCCAGCCCGTCCTCCGACAGCACGGTTCCCACATAATACACGAATCCCTTTCCGAACGCATTTCTCGTAACAGCCGGTGTTCCCGCATAGAAATTGCTCCCATACCGGGCAATCTCTTCCGCGCCTTCCAGATGGAGGATATCGCACAGCATTCCGCACTGATCCTTGCTCCCGTCGGTAAATACGATCTCATTGGACTGCTCCGGCGCCAGCGCGTCAATCTCCTCGGCCCACACGCCTGCCAGCTTCCTCAGGGGGCCAGGGTAGCCGCCCAGATGTACGTTGTCGGATTCATTGACAATGCCGCTCATGAAACCGGTGACAAAGGTGCCGCCTGCTGCCACGTATGCTTCGATGGCCTCCGCCATACCTGCCTTCACCATGTACAGAACTGGCGCAGCTACCAGATCGTATTTGGAGAGATCCGCATCCACAGGGATCATATCTACGGAAATATTTTTCTGGTAAAAATATTCGTAATAACGGGAAATCTGGTCCACATATTTCAGGTCCACATTGGGGCCGCTTGTGTATTCCAGCGCCCAGTAGTTGTCCCAGTCGAACAGGATCCCCACCTTCGATTCCGTCCCGGAGCCGATGATGGAATCCCCGATCCGGTTCAGCTCTTCCCCGAGCCGCGCCACCTCACGGAATACCCTGGTCTGGTCCGTACCCGCATGGGCGATCACGGCTCCGTGGAACTTCTCGCAGCCGCCCACAGATCTGCGGAGCTGGAAAAACTGGACCGTGTCCCCGCCGTGGGCAACGGTCTGCCAGCTCTGCGCCCGCATCTGCCCCGGCTTTTTCAGGGAATTGTAGGGCTGCCAGTTCTGCTGGCTGGGGGTCTGCTCCATCAGCATGAAGGGCGCGTTTTTCAGTCCGCGCATCAGGTCATGCCGCATGGCCACGTGGCTCCAGGGGGTATCGTAGCTGGGATAATTGTCCCAGGAAACAATGTCCATCTCCTTCGCCCATTTGAAATAATCCAGCCCCTTGTAGGTGCCCATCAGATTCGTTGTCACCGGGGCCGCTTTGTCATACTGCCGGATGGAGTCCCGCTCCAGCCGGAAATTATCCAGGATGCTGTCCGACATGAAGCGGCGGTAATCAATGGAGATCCCAGCAAATGCAGTCTTTTCACATCCAAATTCTCCGCTTTCCTGCCACGGGATCCCTTCGCTGAGGGCATTTGGCAGCACGATCTCATCCCAATCGTAAATGTTGTGGCCCCAGAAGGTCAGGTTCCATGCCTGGTTCAGGGCTTCGACCGTCCCATATTTTTTCCGCAGCCAGACCCGAAACGCCTTTTCACAGTTCTCGCAATAGCATTCCCCGCCGTACTCATTATTGATATGCCAGCATACCACATTTTCATTGCTTCCGTAGCGCTCTGCCAGTCTTGCCGTCAGTTCCTGGATAAAATGCCGGTACACCGGGCTGTTGGGGCAGGCATTGTGGCGCTGTCCGAACTTGTGGCGGCGGCCCTCATAATCCACCCGCGCCACCTCCGGATAGCGCTTCACCATCCACGCCGGAAGGGCAGCCGTGGAGGTTGCCAGCACAATCTGCTTCCCCGCCTTTGTCAGCGTGTCCACGATCGCGTCCAGCTCGTGAAAATCGTAAACCTCCTCCGACGGCTGGAGCCGGGCCCAGGAAAATACGTTGATGGTGGCGCTGTTAATCCCCGCCTTGTCAAACAGCTCCATGTCCTGCTGCCAGATCTCCCTCGGCCACTGTTCCGGGTTGTAGTCTCCGCCGTATAACATTTTTTTGAATTTTGCTCCCATTGTCTGATACCTCCGTATGTGCTTGATCACTTTTTATTTATTATAGTCTTTTTTGGGAATGAAAAGTATGGTAAGCTAGACTAAAAAATATGAATATTCGAAACAAAAACGGAGGTAAACCATGCCTATCTTTTTCAAGCTTTCCATTCAGGAGCTGCCCCTGACCATTGACAGCATCGGCAACCGCTGGTCTCAGGAATCCATTTCCCGTCCAAAAGGCTTTCCCCTGTACCACTGGCTCCAGACGGAGAACGGGCAGGGAACGGTCACTCTGGCCGGGGAGGACATCATCCTGAATCCGGGCGAAGGGATCCTGATCTCCCCCCACACGCCTCACCGCTACCGGAACAACACCAAAAGCTGGAGGACCGCTTTCCTGACCTTCGGCGGAACACTGGCGAATGACATCCGGAAAATATGCGGGGAAGCTTCTTACCTTTTCATTGACGCGGAAGAGGGACAATATTTCCAGGAGTGGATCGACCGGACGCTTCTTTCCTATCAGGAAAGCCGTCTGGACGACCTGAGTCTTTCAGTCCAGTGCTACGAATTTTTGATGCATTTTTCCGGCATTTACAGGAAGCATTCGCAGACAGAGCATCCGCTCTACCGCCAGTATGTGGCTCCGATAATAGAAAGAATTGAAACAGATCCCGCGGCTGTCCCGGATGTGGACAGCCTGGCCCGTGAGGTCCATGTCAGCCCTCAGTATCTTACACGGCTGTTCCGGCGGTTTACCGGATATTCCGCGCAGAATTATATCACCCGGTTCCGGATCAATCGGGCGAAGGAACTGCTGGTCGGGAAGCCTTACCTGCAAGTGCAGAGCATCAGCCATATGAGCGGATTTCATGATGTCAGCTACTTTATTTCCGTATTCCGCCGGCAGACCGGAACGACGCCGAAGCAGTTTCGGAAGAATTATGGGGTGAATGGGAGCTGAGGCCCATCTCCCTCCTGGCGCTCCATCTGGCCGGATAGAACACTTATTTACAATTCCTCAATAAACTGGATCCCCTTCTCATGCGCCAGCACTTCCAATATCTCCGAGTGGGTACGGTAGATCTGACTGGTGACCGTGACCGTATAGCTGAGGATCCCTGACCTTCCGCTTTGTTCGGACCAGGAAAATCCTTTATTTACCCGGATATTGCTTACCTCCAGCTCATGCTCCCTGGCATACTGCAGGAAACCGCTGAAATTGCCTTTTTCTACATTGTATTCAATATACAGATCCAGATATCTGGACTTTTTCCGGATCCAGATGTCGAATTTTAAAAGCCCGGACACGGTAAACGCAATCGCAAGGCCGCCCAGAACCGCACCCTCGTAAAATCCGATCCCGATCGCAAGGCCGCTGCAGGCGGCAGTCCATAAGCCCGCCGCAGTAGTGATCCCCATGATCTTATTTCTCCCGGTCAGCACGATCGTCCCCGCGCCCAGAAAACCGATGCCGCTGATCACCTGTGCTCCCAGGCGCACCGGGTCTCCGGTTTCAAATGTAACATACACATACTGGTTCGTCATCATCACCAGCGCAGAGCCCAGGCACACCAGGATATACGTCCGAAGTCCGGCGGGGCGGTTCTTCCTCCCCCGCTCTACTCCCAGGATCCCCCCGATCAGAATGGACAGGAGGATCCGAAGTGATATTGATACCACATTCAAGTCCCGCAGATATTCCATAACCGCTTCCAAAATACTTCCAACCTCCTATTCTGCCCTTGCCCTCTTTGACGCAAAAAGTCCGTTGCCGAAATCACGATCATTCTATCCTTTGGCCGGTGAAATCTACTGTGAGTATTCCGTCGGCCACAGCCGCAAATCGGCCTGTTTCCTTATACGGCTTGCGCATCGCATGATACCGCGCAGGAGATTTCTCTTACGCTCAATATAAAATCTGCCGTACCTTCTCAACTGTAATATTGCATTCGGACGCAATATTCTGTTCATTCTCCCCCTGCGCCTGCAGCTTGAATACTTTTTTTGTTAATTTGATACCGTTTTCTTCACCGATCTTCCTGCCGCGCTTTTCTCCTCGCTTTTCTCCTCGCTTTTCTCCTCGCTTCTCTCCTTGTTTCGCCGCACGCTGCGCCGCGCGTTCCGCCGCACGTTTCGCCGCATCGACAACAAACGTATTATAATCCTTCAGCGCCTTCTCCCTAGCTTCATATTCCAGCCGCTTGATATCATCCGCGCTCAGCTTCTGCAGCGTATCATACGCCTCCTCCAAATAGATACTTTCCTTCGCCATCTGTTGAAATTCCTCCTTGCTTTTCCCGTCAAAAAAACGCATCCAGTTGACAATATCTTCCCCGGTCTTGATCTCCTTCGGCAGCTTCTTCAGTTCCAGGACCTGGATCTCCAGCTTGTCACTGTAGAGCTTTCCTGTCTTCCTGTCGCAGAAGCCGATCCTGCGGTAAAATCTCTTATCCTTCGGAAAATGTATAAAATCCAGGATACTGACATGTATACATTTTTTGAGGTTTCCATAGGATCCTCCAGATTTCAGCTGCCCTGAAAACATTTTACAGAGATAGAACAAAGTCCGCTCATCCCAGAAATCATACTTTTTCACCTGCATCTCCATGTTGATCTGGACACCGTCCAGCATACGCACACGCACATCTAAGATCCCAAGTTTATCGTCTGCGTGGTCACGCTGTAAATGGGTGAGAAGCAGCTCCGTCTTTTCGATCGTTTCCGGGGGAACCCGCAGGATCGCGGCGCAGAAGCCTTTCCGTACGATCGGGTTCTCCATCAGCCCCGCAAAGCATACATCCACCTTCGGGGACATGATAAAGTCACTGTCCATTTTTTGAATTTTCTTAGTTTTCTGAGTCATGCAATTCTCCTTTCTCCTGCAGTGCTTTCCGGTGTTACATGTCACACCCTGACCGATCACCACGCTGAGCGGTCAGGAGGATGTACATAAGCCTCAAAATGTGATCAGTAACTTTCCGGCCGGCCGCCTGAAGAGCTAAAAAGAATTGTCTCACTTCCTGAACTCATCATAACATGAAATATCCGTTCAGAAAAGTAAAATTCTCCCGAAAAAAGCCAAATTAACACTCTTAAAATAAGACCAACCCTAAAGCCTGCTTTGTAAAAAACTTTGATTGAGTAACCCGGTGATCTACCGGTAAGAATAAAAAAGATGAATACCTTTTTGAATTCTTCCTGACAAGAATAACACATTGCTGTCGAATATACAACCCCGAATGTATTTTCGATTTTTTGACGTTACAGGTCGTTACATGTCACACCCCGACCAATCACCACGCTGATTGGTCGGGAGGATGCACATAAGAGCTGGTATTCAGGCCGTCCATTGCCGTAGGCAATTTAAAATGACGGCCTGAGTTACAGGGCACGCCTGGTCAAGGTGTGACCTGTAACTACAGGTCAGTTACTGTTCACACGGTGCCGTGCACTTGCTGCACGGCGTCCGGCCAATAAAGTAACATTTGCCATAATATCCAGCCCCTCGCCGAAGGCGACTTAAAATGGGCTGGATACTGTTACCGCATTTATTCTTTTCCGCGCTTCTCGGCCACCCCATGCTCCAGATACGCCTGATACGCGTCCAGCCCTTCCTGATTGATCATCGCCTGCTGCACGCCGAACCGGGTAACACTGACATCCGCCGCATAGGTTGCCAGCCGGATCGACCGGACGATATCGTATTTTCTGGAAAGGCATACCGCCATCGCGCTGATAAATGCATCCCCCGCGCCTGTCACATCTACAACCGAAAATTTCTGCGACTCGAAAAAACGTGCATAATCTTTATTTTTCAGATAGCAGCCCTTTTCCCCAAGTGTAATAATGATATTCTTGATCCCCTTGGAAAACAGGATCTCCGCCCGTTCTTCAATTGTCATGTCTCCGGGCACGAGCCGCGCCGCCTCATCCTCATTGGGCACAAAATAATCGATCTTTCCGAAAAATTCTTCTTCCAGCGCTTCGATTGCGGAAGGCTTCACGATCATCTTCACTTTCTTTTTCAGGCACATATCCATGGCCGTAAAAACCGTCTCTTCGGAAAGTTCCATATTGATAATGCAAAAACCCGCCCCGTCAAAAACAGACTCGTACTTTTTGATGTGTCCGCTGTCCAGGCACTGGTTTGCGCCCTCCTCGATAATGATCGTATTTTGCCCGCCTGTCCCAACTGTAATGTAGGCCTTTCCGGTTGTCTGGAAGGGGCAGAACACAACCCCGTTCATCCGGACCCCCGCTTCTGTCAGGCTGTTATAAATCATCCGCCCTTCCTGGTCGTTTCCCAGACACCCCAGCATATACGCAGCCCCTCCGAGCTTCCCGATCCCGGCCGCCTGATTGGCCCCGTCCCCGCCGGGAAACTGCATGGTCCTCTTTACACGAAGAGTTCCGCCTCTTGTACGGGTATTGTCCACTATAACATTACAATCCATATTCATATTTCCGATTACAATGATCTTTTCGGTCCTTCCATCTTCCGACCGGTTTTCAGCACTGCCCCTTTCTATGATTTCCGGCTCCGCGGCAGCGTTGTAGATCCATCCCGGCTCCTGAAATTCTACCATCCCATTCAAAGCATCCATTACCTTACACGCGATCCGTGAGACAGACACTTCCACTGTCGTAACAGGCGGTATCAGTTGCTCTGCTAGGCCGCCGTTTCCCATACATACCACAGATACCTCACCCGGAATAGATAAACCGCATTTTACAAAGCCTGCATAAAGATAATTGCAGAATCTGATATCAGAACAAAAGATTGCCGTCACTCCGCTTTCCACGCAGCCTCCAACCATTTCCTCCGTCAAGCTCTCTTCCAACTCAAAAATCCATTCTTCCTTTGGCTGTGTAAATATCTCCTCGTAAGCCTTTCGGTATCCTGCCTTGATCTCTTCCTCTCCCTGCTTCAAAAAACAGGCAATCTTTCTATGTCCCTGATCCAGCAGATACCGGATCCCAACATATCCCATTTGCTCGGCGCTGTACTGTATTACAGATAATTTTTCTTCCCGCGCGGCGGAGGATCGTACGCCAACCTCCACCGTCGGAAGCAGATACCCGCCTCTTCCTCCCTGTCCGAGGAATATCATCCCGTTGATCCCTTTATTTTCTAATATCCGCAGGTATTTCGCCCTGCGTTCCTCTTCCGCCGCATTGCAGACTACGATATTATAGCCATAGTCAAACGCTTTATTTTCAATCGCATATAAAAGCTCTTTGTGAAAAGCCTGCCCCTCGTCCAATACAACGGCGATCATATTCATCCTGGGAGCCGCATTCTTTATAACACCTGAATACGGAACATAATGATACTCCTTGACCACGTCCAGAACTTTTTTTCTCGTTTCCTCACTGATCGTTCTGTCATCATGCAGCACCTTTGATACGGTAGACGCGGAAACATCACACAGCTTTGCGATATCCTTGATATTCATGCCCTGATTTTCTCCTTTTGCCCTCTTCCCTCACCACAGATATTGTACCACAGCCGCATGAAAAAATCTATTCCGTCAGGACGGCATCTTGCAGAAAGCAATTTTCAAGTTACGATTCACGGCCGGTCAGGCCGTGAATTGTAACATTTTCAAACACGCTCTAACCGATAAAATAAATCTCCGAATATATAATTTCTCCAGCAATAGGTCGCGACCTTGATCACTGGCCTGTTTTCTTCACGCTCGTAACGCAGGTCTTCCTTAAGGACCGGCGCGCTTTCATATCTGGACAGTACCCAGTTTGGATTTTTTAAAAACGCGATCACTGAAATATCCCATACGATCCTGCTCCAGCTGATATGCTCCGTCGGAAATTTCCCCAGATACTCCTCGCTGTAGTCTTCTCTGCCCAGAAGATATCCGCCCCGGTCTACCTGCATAAATGCTTTTTCCGCCTCTTCGTTGCAAAATGCCCCGGCTACGATGGAATACAGATAATCCCCCAGTTCATTCTTACCCGCCAGGTTCGCCTTAAGCTCCTGCTCCGATACGGTAAGCGCCGACGCGACATTCATACAGGGGACCAATACCAGCGGCACTCCGCTGTCCAAAACGATCTGGGACGCCTTCACATCCTGCATCATGTTGAACTCGATCCCATGCCCAAATTCCAGCGGCTGCCCCGCAAGCCAGACCACGACGATCCTGTCGATAATAGACGGATCCATCAGAATGGCTGACGCAATATTCGTGATCGCCCCGATGGCCGCAATATACAGCGGCTCCTCCGATTCCTTCGCTCGCCGGACCAGATCCTCAGCGGCGGCGCTGGCCACCGGTTTCCCATCCGTCCCGATATATCGGTCCGAGCCGTAAAAAATCCTGTTCTCCGGATCCATATGCAGCAGATCAAAAACCCTCCGGATCTCATCATAGCTCTGCCTCATGCCGTCCCCCGGATCCACGGCGTGGCCGATCAGATCCGACGACTTTTCAACCATCTCTTTGGACGCCTGAAAATTTTGAAAGCATTCATGGGAAAACGGCGCCGCGTATACCGCTTCCACCTGAAACCGTTCCGGCGACCTCAGCGCCCACGCGATCGCGAACTGGTCGTCCACCTCATTCTTCGCGTCCGTATCGATCACCAGACGCAGCCTGCCTGTCGGAATCTGCAGTCTTTTTTTTCTTTCTTCGTTATTCATCCTTCTTTCTCCAATCATCATGTCATGTTCTGCGCAGCCGCTCCATCCTGACTTGTCTGTTTCTCCGGCCGCACAGGCCAAAAAGCCCGGGCGGCATCCGGCCCGCCGCTTCATTCCAGGTACCACTGGTCCGCGTCCTCCGCCTCCAGTCCCTTCATATATTTTTTCATGTTCCTTTCTGCTGGAAAAGACAGAAGCAGCATGTACACTGCCGGCACGGCCGCGGCGCTTACCGGCAGTACATACACGGCATACAGAGCCGCCGCCAGGAGCACAGCCGCACACAGGCTTGAAAAAAAGTACCGATACCCCATATATACCGCGCCCAGAAGTATGGATTTCACGGATCCCCGGAATCTTGACAGAACCGGACACAGATAGACCTGCGAAAACAGGCCGAATACGAGAAGCACTCTTGAAGTGATCGTAAATATCATCCCCTGAGCCGAGGTTACTTCAAACTGTCCCGCGAACGCCAGCCAATTCAGCGGGATGATCGCCGATACTGTCGCGGCAGCATAAATGTATCCCCAGTGAATCACATTCTGCTCCTTAAAATTCGCCACTGCCACGGTCACAACCTTCACCTCCCGCGCCCGCGCTGCCAGCAAAGGCCACAGATAATCATTCCATTGGTTCACAAAGATCATAAGCCCTGCCGTTATGATGATCGGTTTGGACAGAGGAAGGACGATCCTGGAAAATGACGTCCACCATCCGCCCCCGTCGATCTCTACGGATTCCAGCAGTGCCTTCGGAGTCTCGCTGAAAAACTGCACAAACAGGAAAAGCACCAGGCCGTTCGCCAGCGCCGGAAGCACCAGGCCGGCATAAGTATTGATCAGTCCCATAGAATTTACAAGCGAGTACAGCGGAAGAGCGATCGCCTCTCCGGGAATCATAAATGTCAACAGAAACAGCGCAAACAATTGTTTCTTCATTTTAAAATCATAGAAGGAAAACGCAAACGCCGCCAGCGAGCAGATTGCGATCGTACCGGGTATGATCAGCGCGATCATGACCAATGTATTTTTCAGATAGCGGCCAAACTCATATTCCTGAAAAACAGCGATGTAATTCTCCCAGGTCCAGTGGATGGGAACGATCGTATGCCAGTTAAAAGGCGCCATATTTTCAAATAATTCGTTGTCTGTCCGAAATGATGACAGCAGCGGATAAATGATCGGAAACAGCGAGATCAGCAAAACGATTGCCAGCAGCAGATAGATCCCCGCTTTTCCCAACAGATTTTTCTCAACACGTTTCAAGGCCCATCCCTCCTAATCTTCCTGGTTCGTCAGTTTAAACTGGAAAAATACGATAATCAGGATCAAGACCACCAGCACGCAGGTCGTCGCCGCTCCCTTTTCATAGCTTCCATATTTAAACGCCTGTTTATAGGCTTCATACATCAGAACATTTGTCGAATCGCTGGGGCCGCCGCTTGTGATCAGCTGCGCCGGGGCGAACAGAAGGATATTGATACTCGTATCCGCCACCATGACGAACAGCGTGGTTTTCTTCACCAGCGGGATCGTAATATTCCACAATGTCTGCAACGCGCCCGCCCCATCGATCTTCGCCGCCTCATACACGCTGGTATCAATGCCCTTTAATCCCGCAAGGTAGAACATCATCCAGTATCCGCACCCCTTCCAGGTACTCAAAGCCACGATGCACCACAGCGCCTGGTTCGCGTCTGTAAAAAAGCCCTGTGGCTCCATCCCGAACCAGCTCCCGATCAGGCTGTTCGCCAGTCCGTTGTTTACCGAAAGCATCAGGCTCCAGCAGATCGCCGCCACCGGCATAGAGATGGTAACCGGCAGGTAGTAGAGACTCCGGAAAGTCCCTACTCCTCTCACTGCCTGGTTGACCAGCAATGCCATAAGAAAGGAAAGCACGATCTGAAGGGGTGTCATGACCAGGTTCATCTTTACCGTCACCCACAGGGAATGCCAGAAAGACTTATTGGAAAACAAGATTCGGAAGGTTTCCAACGACCAGCTTCCTTTATAATGGAATCCCTGAATAAAGCAGTAGATCAGCGGATAGATCTTAAATACCAGTACAAAAGCCAGGGCCGGCAGCAGCAGGCAATAGGGAAGCATGCTCTTTTTCATTTTTGCCGATATGGCTGTTGTTCCTTTCATTTAAAACGCCCCCTTTACTGTGATTCGCTGTATTCGCCGAGGGCTGAGTCGATCTGTTCCACCGTGCGCTCAAGCGCCGTATCCATGTCCGCCCCGTTCCGGATATCCTCCCACATCGTAGAGAGCGCCGCTGAATATTCGTTAAACGCAGGCGTCACCGCGCGGACATACGCCGTATTTTCCGCCTCATACTTCGCGATTTCCAATACCGGATTTTTCCCGGTCAGCTCTTCCGTATATCTTTCCGCCGTATTCGGACTCATGCCTTCGATGGACAGGAAGATATCATTTCCCTCGCCGCAGGTCATGTAGTTGACGAACTTACCGGCCTCTTCCTTATTTTTAGAAAACGCGCTGACGCCCAGTGCCCAGTTGCCGCAGCCTGTCGCCACTTCATCCTCATGTCCCGCGAAGCATGGCTGATACGTCCATCCGAAATCATCCTCTGTCATGTCCGCGCTCAGGCAGAAGGTATAGGAATCCGCCGTCATCCATTCAAATACACATTTCCCGGCATAGAAGTTGTTGTAGGTCTCCAGTCCGGACACGCCTTTGGAAAAAATGCCTTCCTCCACCAGTCCCTGATACCATGCAATTGCGTCCTTCCACTCGTCCGAATCAATCACACCCTTTACCGTGCTGCCGTCGTCGCTGATGTTTTTACCGCCCATGCTGTTCGCAAGCAGGTTCATCTGATAGACGGAGCTGACCTGTCCGATCTCAATCCCATAGATCCCCTTGCTCCCGTCGGGATCCAGCTCCTTCACCGCTTCTCTCGCCAGCTCTGTCACCTCTTCCCAGGTGATCCGGTTTTCTCCGGTATATTGGCTCCAGTCCACTTCAATCCCTGCCTCGCTCAGCAGATTCTTATTGTAGTAAAGCACCGTGGAGCTGTCTCCCAGCGGGGCCGCGTAAAACTCTCCGCCCACGGTTCCCTGTTTTAAAAGCTCCGGGGAAAATTCTCCCTTTTCCTCCTCCGTAAAATACCCGGCCAAAGGCTCCAGATACCCTCTGTTCACATATGCAGATGTATTCGGGCCGTCCGCCATGATCAGGTCATACTCATCCGAGCCGGAGCTTAAGACGACCTCCAGCGTATCCCCGATATTCTCATACGCCGTCTGCTCCACCTCAACCTTTACGCCGGTCTCCTCCTCATACTTCTTTGCCGCCTCCGCAAACGCGGCGTCATAATGGGTCAGGAGCTTCAGCGTTTTTCCTCCTTCCGAACTCCCGCTATCCGGTGTGTCACCCTTTCCGCCGCAGCCTGATACCGTCACCGCTAATAAGCTCACGCCCGCCAGCATACAGATTACTTTTTTCCTCATCTCTTTTACCTCCATTTTTTCATTTTTACATTCAAAATCATTTCTCGTTTTGTATATTTTGTATACGAAACAATTTTCTTAAATGATTTTCGTTATTCACTTTATACCATATACACAAAATAAAAGCAAGGATTTTTTGCATTATGGGGAAAATATTGCATTCCGAAGGTAAAACAAAAAAACGGAGCCAGATATTTAAAATATCTGACTCCCGAATATTCATTATCATACAGCTCCCAAGCGCTTCACGCCCGATATTATTTTTTCTTTTTCAGTATTGCCACTTGCTTTTTCTAATTATACAGGAAGAGGGCTCCGGCTTCAACTGTCTGTTTTTCCACTTTACATGTAAAGTATCCGGCAGTTACAATAGATACAGTCAGGGAAGGGATTGAATCACAGGCTGGAGTCCAGCTCCGGCGCCGTATCGGCCTGTGACCGTGCAGCATGCCACGCGGCCCGGGAGCGGACAGCAGCCTTTCCCGGTCCAGTCGCGCCCCGAAACCGTCCAGTCACGCCGGATGGGTTTATCTTGGGGCCGGTTTGAACGAAAAAACAGATAGAACATTCTCGGAAATTCTTTATCCCCAGATCTGTGAGATGGGTGCGGGAGAGTTTCCGGAAGTGCTTCGACAGACATAGAGGAAAATCAACATGATAAAAACAGCGATTTGTGACGATGAGCCTAAGACCCGCGCCTACCTCTCATCACTGATTCAGGCGCAGCCCTTTCCATGTGAGATTGCGGAATATGCTTCTGCGGGTGAATATCTTGCGGATCAGAAGGAAATCGATCTCCTTTTTTTGGACATCGAGCTGGATCCTGACGACTCTGGATCAGACGGGATGGCGCTGGCTCGAAAGATCAGGGAAGGGGGTTCGGCGGTACAGCCGGTGATCATTTTTGTGACCGGCTATGAGCAGTATGTATTTGACGCTTTTGACGTAGGGGCCTTCCACTATCTGGTAAAGCCTGTGGACGAAGGGAAGTTTGCCGGTGTCTTTGCCCGCGCGGCTGAGCAGGTCATGACCGGATGGAAAGTTCCGCAGAGGGCCCGCCCGCTCGTGCTCTCGTTTGCCGGTACAAATAAGGTCGTTCCATTGGACAGCATTTATTACATCGAGAGCAGCAACCATAAAGCCGTCCTGCATATGAAGGACGGGGAATTTGCCTGCTACATGAAGATCCGGGATCTGGAGCTGGAGCTGCAGGAGCATTTTTTCCGAATCCACAAAGGGTATCTGGTCAATCTCTCCTATGTGAGTGGGTACAGCAAAACGGAGGTGACTTTAACAAATGGAGAAAGGCTGCTGCTCTCCAAGTATAAGTATCCGGATTTTACAAAAGCGTATCTCCGCTTTCTGAAAAAGGGGGCCGGCCTATGAGTGAAGCAGGATTTCAGATCTTTCATCAGGCTTATGCCGTCGGGGCGGAGCTGCTGTATGCGCTCTGTCTGACTTTATTTTTATACCCCTTTATGGGGGAGCGGGAGCACCGGCGGAAAAAGGGTGCGGCCGTCTTTTGCGTATACCTGCTGACGTCTTTGTTTTTGAGCCGGATCGCCGCCCCGCAGGGTTCGTTTATCCTGGTGCTGCTCCTGTTTTTGACGGCAGCATCGAATGCTCTGGAGCTGGGAAAACATATGGCCTTTCTTCTGGGACTGCTTTACTGGAATGCCAAGATTTCCAGCGGTCTGATGGCAGAAAGCCTGTTTTTCATAGGAGAAGAGCTTGTTCCTGCGCCGACAGAACCCCCGGAGGCAGTTTACTTACGCACCACGGTCCTGCTGACACTGCTCCTTCTCTCACATCTCGTTTTATTTATCATTATGCTCTATGCCCTTCTGCGCCGAATAAAAAGCCGGACGACGGGATGTACATTTTTGATGGAGCACAGCAGCAGCGTGTATTCTGAGATGTCGGGGCACAGCAGCAACGGCCGATTTCCTGACGCGCCGGGAGAGTTCCTGCCGTCAGGCCTGCCGGGGCTGTGCTATATGAGCCTGATCCCGGCCGCGGGAATCTTATTTGGGCAGATGATCGCCGGTCTTTTGTATGAGATCAAGGATGGACAGCTGCTTCAGCTTTATGAACGGCATCCGGCATTTCTGGCGGTTGTGCCGCTGCTTGCCCTGCTGTTTTACACAGGAGGTTATCTGACCATCCTGTTCCAGCAGGAAATGGCCGCGCTTCGGGAAGAACAGGCCGCCGCTTTCGTGGAGCGCCAGCAGGTTCAGGCAATCCGGGCGCGGATCCAGGAGGCGGAGCAGTTTTACAGCCAGATCCGGCGGATCAGGCATGAAACGCGCGGGCATCTGAACAATATCAAAGGAATGCTCCATAGCGGAGAATACGCATGTGCGGAGGATTACATTTTTCGGATGGACGAGAGTATGGGCGGCTTTGAGCTGACACTCCGTACAGGAAATCCGGTCACGGATGTGATCGTCAATGATAAGAGGCAGCAATGCGAGGATCAGGGGATTCCTTTCCAGACAGATTTTCACTATCCGGATTCCGGAAGCTTTGACGCGTTTGATGTGGGGATCGTTCTTCAAAACCTGCTTCAAAACGCGCTGGAAGCCTGTGAAAAGATATCGGAAGGGGAGCGTTTTATCTCCCTGGCAGGGAGGCGGAAAGGACGCTTCCTTCTGATCGAGGTAAAAAATTCTTTTGCGGGAGATCTGGTATTTGGAGCGGACGGCCTGCCTGTCACGGATAAAAAAACGGATGTGTCCATGCATGGCATCGGCCTGTCCAGCGTGCGGCGGATCGCGGAAAAATATATGGGAGAGATGGAGGTCTGTCCGGAGAACCAGGTCTTTCGTGTTACGGTCATGGTTCAGGAAAAGTCATAAATGGGTGCAGGGGAGTCTCCGGAAGCGCCCGCAAAAATAGGAGGATGGTCTAATGTATATTTCAGGTCAAAACAATATTTATAGAAATCCGGTCAATAAGAACTTTTTTGATATCAAAAGACTGGAAAAGGCGGAGAAAGAGGAAAAGGAATCACGCGCGGAAACAACGGAGAAAATGTATTCGGATCTGAGGGAGGACGATCTGGAAATCTCACCCGAAGGCCGACTGGCCGCGGTGCTGGAACAGGAAGCGCGGGAGCAGGCCGACTCCGGCATAGAAGCGCGGGAAAAACAGAGCGCGTCAAAGGAGCAGGAGGAAACGGAAATCGCTGAAAAGCAGGACGACCCGGAGGTCTCCGAGGAGCAGGGCGGCAAGGTCGCCGTCAACGTGGGAAAACGGATGAGACAGATCGCGGCGGCAAAAAGCCGTGGGCAGCTCCAACAGGTGCTGTCGCTGCTGCAAAAGGATCTTTCCGACTGCAAAGCCGGTCTGGAAAAGGGCTGGTGCGATGAATCAGAGATTGCCAAGGTGGAAGCCCTGATCAGCAAAGCCGAAGCCCGTATGAGCCAGGTTCCGCAAGAGTCCGGCCAGGAAAAGGAGCAGGGCGGTCTGGATGAGTTCGCTATGGCGTCATTGATGTGAACCAGCCGCCGTTGCAGGGCGGTTACAGGTCACACCTTGATCAGGCGTGCCCTGTAACTCAGGGCGCCAGTTAGAATTGCCAACAGTCATTTTTTCGCTTTACAAGGGTATGCTTGGGGGCTATAATAATTTCAAGATGCCCCTTGGGGATAAAACGCTGTATTCACTGTTTCCCCCGCTGCCGGGCATCTGGCCGACCACACATTGTAATGGAGAAAAAACGACTATGAGAAAAATCACCCTCGGAAAAACAAATATCACAGTAAACAAAAACGGCTTCGGAGCGCTCCCGATCCAGCGCATTTCTGATAAGGACGCCGTATATCTGCTACACAAAGCCTTTGACAATGGAATTGATTTTTATGACACTGCCCGGTACTATACGGACAGCGAAGAAAAATTAGGGATGGCATTTCAAGACCGTCGGGACAAGATCTTCCTCGCTTCCAAGACCGGAGCGGAAAATACGGAGGATTTCTGGAAGGATCTGGAAACCACCCTTCGGAATCTGAAAACCGACTATCTGGACATTTACCAGTTCCACAACACGCCCTTCTGCCCGAAGCCGGGAGACGGCAGCGGGCTCTATGAAGCCATGGAAAAAGCAAAGGAGCAGGGCAAAATCCGGCATATTGCCATCACAAACCATCGGCTGGCTGTTGCCCGGGAAGCGATTGAGAGCGGACTCTATGATACGCTGCAGTTCCCATTCAGCTACCTGTCCTCAGACCAGGAGCTGGATCTGGTAAAAAAATGCAAAGCAGCCGATATGGGCTTCATCGCCATGAAAGCCCTGGCAGGCGGGCTGATCAACCATTCCGCGGCCGCTTACGCATACATGCTGCAGTTTGACAATGTACTCCCGATCTGGGGCATCCAGAGGGAAACGGAGCTGGATGAATTTCTCTCCTATCAGGAAAACGAACCCGTCTTAGACGGGGAATTGTCGGCGGTGATCCGCCGCGACCAGGACGAGCTGCAGGGAGAATTTTGCCGCGGCTGCGGATACTGCATGCCCTGTCCGGCAGGCATCGAGATCAACACCTGCGCAAGAATGTCCCTCCTGATCCGCCGGGCCCCCTCCGAAGAACAGCTCACCGAAAAAGCCCAGGCCATGATGAAAAAAACCGAGGACTGCCTGCATTGCAACGCCTGCAGCAGAAAATGTCCCTACGGGCTGGACACCCCGGCTCTGCTGGAACGGAATTATCAGGATTATAAGGAAATACTGGCGGGGAAGGAATACGAATAGTATTCCTTCCCTTACGTTATCAGCCGCTCCAAAGAATGCATGACCAGACCACAGACCCGTCTGCTGCCCTGCTGAATCGTTTTATATTAAGCGCCGGAATATTGGGCCGTAAGTATTTTTACTGAGGGACGTTTCCGGAATATGCCGTCCTTATGATATCATCAATCTTGGCCTCCTTAAGCCCTACCTCCTTGATCGGCGCGGTATGGGAAATATCCTCGATCAGGCGGGCCGCAGTGATCTCGTCCTTTTTGAATTTGTACACAGCCCTGGCTTCCTCCACGGACACCAGCTCCGCTTTCGGGTGACGGATAACGGCGGGATGATAAAAGTCGATCACAAGCTGCCGATAGGGCGCGATCCGGTCCACCAGACTGTCCAGTGAGCCGTCCTCGATGATCTTTCCCTCATTGATGATGATCAGCCGCCTGCACAGCTCCTGGACATCCCCCAGGTCATGGGTGGTCAGAATGATGGTCGTCCCGCTGCGCTGGTTGATCTCCCTGATGAACTTTCGGACAGAATATTTTGCCTCTACGTCCAGGCCGATGGTCGGTTCATCCAGGAATAAGATCTGCGGGGAGTGGAGCATTGCCGCCGCCAGGTCCCCTCTCATCCGCTGTCCCAGGGAAAGCTGGCGCACCGGAGTGTCGGTAAATTCACTGAATCGAAAGATCTCATCCAGCATCCTCAGGTTCCTGTCATAAAGCCCATCCTCAATCTGGTAGATCCTTTTGAGCAGGTCGAAGGTCTCGCCCAGACGCAGGTTCCAGTTGAGCTGGCTGCGCTGCCCGAATACAACGCCCAGGTTCCTAACCACCCGCCTGCGGTCCTTCTGCGGAGAAATGCCGTCAATCAGAATCTCTCCCGCGGTGGGCTGCAGAATACCGGAGAGCATCTTCACCGTGGTACTTTTTCCCGCGCCGTTGGGGCCGATGTAAGCCACAATATCCCCTTTTTCCACCTCAAAGGAAATATCATCCACAGCCCTTACATACTGTACGTCCTGCACAAACAGATTTTTCACCGCTCCGTACAGTCCCCTCTCTTTTTTGATCTTCTTGTATTCCTTTACCAAATGGCTGACTTCTATAATATTCATGAAAATTTCTCCTCCATGTCTTAGGAAACACTCTCGGAAACTCTCAGGAGCCGCGCAAAGCGGCAAGTTATATCCATACAGTTCCTTAGCAGTTCCTCAGCTCCCGGCGCTCTCATATCTGCGCATTCCGATCCGAAACAGTCCGCAGCTCAGGGCGAACATGACCGTGCCCACCCCCAGGCCGATGACTGCCATAGGAACCGGAATGACGCTCCCCTCCATTTCCAGAATGTCTTTAACCGGATAGAAAGTGATCCACGCCAGGGGCAGAAGGAATGTGAACAGCGCCTGCGTCCATTTCGGATATATAGTAAGCGGATACATGGACACCCGCTCAAAAAGCGCTCCCACCATATCCGTAAAATTTGCCGTACTCTTCGTCCAGAACGAGAGGGAGCCGCAGAAGATCCACACCGCGCCCCGGATCAAGGTTCCGCCGGCCAGTGTAAACAAGATCAGAGCAATGTTCGCGGCGTTTACTTCCAGATGCACCTTTGCGCACCCATAGAAAAATACCATCAGCCCGGGGATCATGTCGGTGATGCCGATCAGATTGAAATCCTCGAACAGAAACTGAAACAGCACTCCCATGGGCCGCAGTAAAAACATGTCATACTCTCCCTCTACCACGCAGTAGGGCATGTACCATGTCTGGATAAAAAACACCACTGCCAGCCCATGGCTCAGCACGGACATGCCGTACAGGAATGCCAGGCTTTCATATCCCCAGCCGCCCAGGCTGCCAAAGGAATCCACCACGAACTTGATGGTGGCGAATCCCACCACCCACTGCACGCAGTTGGCCAGCACATGGCCGATCAGCATAAACGGGTATTCCAGCCGGGACTGGATGGATTGCCTTGTCAATGCGGCCGCCACAGAAGCGTAATATTTTATTTTTTTCATACTCATCACCCTCCTTGGATCAGGACGGCCGCAGCCGCCTTTTTCTGCACCGCATGAAATATCAGCCACAGCGCCGCGCACCAAAACAGCTGCAGCACAGTGCGCAGGAGCATTTCTCCAAATGTATAACGCCCGATATAAATCCCAAGGGGAAGCTGGTAGATATTTACAAAAGGCAGACACTCCAGAACTACCCGAACTCCATCCGGGAAAAACCAGAGAGGGATGACGCTGCCGGAAAGCAGCTTCATAACGAATCCCTTTACATTTCTTATGGGCCCCATGACGATCGTCTTGAAGGCGCACATCCCCAAAAGAGCAGCCAGCATCCAGTTGATGAGATACCCGACCGCAAAGCTTACGAGGAAAAGTATGACGTGGACAGAAGATGCCGGAGCCGGCAGGCCGAACAAGGCGGAGCCGATAAGGAACAGCGGGACGGCGGTCTGGAAAAAAGCAACAGCCATATCGCCCAGATCCTCCGCCAGATAGATCCCATAGATATTCACAGGCTTTAACATGTCAAGCGCCACGCTGCCGGATCGGACACTGCTCTCGATCCGGCCCTCCACGCCCATGGTCAGCAGATTTCCCATGATCACAGAAATCGTCGTGTAGGTAAGCATCTCCCGTTCCCCTACTCCTGAGACATTTCCCGTCCCGCCATAGGCCGCCTTCCAGAAGCAGGCCATGGCGAACATGAGCAGACACTGAATGGATATGGTGGAGATGACGTTGAACCGGTAAGCCAGGGCAGACTGGATCCGCACCTTTGCAACAAATAAATAAGCTTTCATTTTAGACCAGATCATACTTCACAACATCCATCCTGACCTTGCCGTCCGCAAAGAAGGAAATCCCGTCTGCCGCAGGATCTGTGTAGAAGGTCGCCGTCATCACCTGCTCCCCGTCATTGACAAAGACCTCTGCGCTGAACCGGTCCAGGATGATCCTCAGCTTCAGCTCCTCCTCCCGGCCGTTGATCTTACATCTTCTCTGATGGATCAGCGCCCTGCGGGAGCCGGAAAACTTCCGGTCGATCTTCAGCACCGACTCATAGGGGCGGAAGCTTAAGGAGGTCTGATATTCCTCATTCTGTGCAAACCGCACCGCAAATTTCCGGTAAATGCTGTCCGGATCTCCCGGACGGATGGACAATTCCATATCGATCCTCCGTCCCCGGACGCCTTCCAGATGGATGGTGCCGTTTTCCAGGATCACATCGGAATGCGCCACCTCATTTTTCCGCATGTCATCCAGTTCCCGGACCGGCTTCTGGTACAGCCTTCCGTTTTTCACAGAAAGCTCTCTCGGAAGGCTCATCTGTCCGAACCATTTCTGATAGGGAGAGTGGGGCATACTGGTGTCCCAGTTCTGCATCCAGCCCATCATGATCCTGCGTCCGTCCGGAGCCAGCACGGTCTGGGGAGCATAAAAGTCAATCCCATAATCAATGGACTGCTGCTTTTGCTCCGAAAATGTGAGCGTCTTCCTGTCATATTCTCCGATCAGGCAGAGCGTTCCGTTTCCGTTGTGAAATTCAAAGCCCTGGGGCAGCATATCCTGGGGGCTGGTCAGCAGCACCCATTTGCCGTCCAGTTCAAAGAAATCCGGACACTCCCACATTTTTCCGATCCGGTTCCGGTTTTCCGCAAGTATCTTTTCATACTTCCATCGGAACGCGTCCTCGCTGGAGAAAAGCAGGATCTGCCCGCTTCCGTCCGCCGGGCGGTTTCCGACCACACACCAGTACCTTCCGTCCTCGTCCTTCCACATCTTCGGATCCCGGAAATCCTCTCTGCTGAACCCTTCTGGCAGATCCCTGCTGTCAAGGACCGGGTTGCAGTCACATTTCTCATAATCCACACCGTCCCCCACCGCAATGCACTGTGTCTGTATATCACAGTGCCCGCCGTTCCACTGGGGTGTCCTTACCACTCCGGTATACATCAGAAGCTGCCTGCCGTCGGGAAGTTCGATCGCGCTGCCGGAAAAACAGCCGTCCCTGTCATAAGCCTCATCCGGCGCCAGCGCGGCGGGCAGGTAGTCCCAGTGCAGCAGATCCGTGCTCACCGCATGCCCCCAGTGCATGGGACCCCATTTGGTATCATAAGGGTAATACTGATAGAACATGTGATACCTGCCTTTATAATAAGAAAATCCGTTGGGGTCATTCATCCAGCCGGTACGGACAGATAAATGGAAATCAGGCCTTTCTTCTTTTTGGATCATTTTTTCGGAAGCTTCCTCATACTTCCTTGCTTCTCTCAATGTCTGACTTGTCATAATTCATTTTCCTTTCATCATATATATTTTATACTGTGCGGAAGATTTATCTGGCGCGCAGTATAATCCATGCCGACCAGATGCTTGGACAGCAGGCCGCAGCCTCGTCCGCAGCCGCTGTCCTGTCTCTTTCGTCATATAATGACATTATAAATCATTTTTACTTATTCTGCCATCTCTGCGTTGTAGGCATCCAGATATTTCTGGAATAATCCCAGATACTCCTCCAGCCCGTACGCATCCAGGTCATCCAGGAATTTTTCCCAGTCCGCGTCCGTAAATCCGTTCATGATCCAGTCCGCCTTATGCCTGTTGATCGTCTTCTCGATATCCGCCTGCAGGTTCGACAGTGTCTCGGTGTCCTCCCTGCTCATGAAAAGGTTGGGATACACATATTTTGTGTGCATGTCCGGCGTGTAGATATCCTTGATCCAGTCCAGACGGTACTGTGCGTCATCCGGGCAGGTCACGTACACATCATAATACTCGTCCAGAACAGCGAGAGGTCCGCCGACAGCTTCGGCTTCCCGGACCTCCACCGGGGAGGCGTCGCCCAAAGGAGCATGTTTCAGCATCTCCCCCCCCTGGTCGTTGGTGCTCATCTCGAAGATATCAAAGTCATCATCTTCCCCGTAAGTTCCCCAGTTATTCTGCGGGGACTGGATCGGCGCGTACATCTGGTCCAGCCATGCGCATACCAGGGCCGGATTCTCCGCCACAGAAGTTACCACGCAGCGTCCGCGTTCAAATCCGCTGGTAAAGGAGCCGTTCGTCGGAGTTATATTTCTCGTGTCCGCCGTCAGCGCCGGAAGCGGAACCCAGTCCTTCAGGTTGTCGATGTTTCCTACGTCCCAGCTGAAGCATACGCCGTAACGGCCTGACTTTCCTTTCGCCACATAGGTTGACCATTCCTGGGTAAATGCCTCCGGGTCGATCAAGCCTTCATCATACAGCTTGTGAAGCCATTCGATCCCTTTCTTCCAGCCTTCCTGCACAGCGGCGCAGATGACTTCCTGATCATCCGTCACCGCGATATGTCTGGCCTTGTCCGCGTCGCCATAGCCTTCCCCAAAGCCATTGATCAGGATCGCCGGATCCTGGCCGCCATCATTAATTATACACGACATGGGGATGATATTACCATCAATATTAAATTCTGCTTGAAGCTCTGACGCATGGTCGCGGAACGCCATCAGAACCTCTTCAAATTCATCGACTGTCTCCGGCATCTCCAGATCAAGAAAATCCATCCATTTCTTATTGATAAAGCTCATATTATCAATGGTCTGGATCGCCGTCTTTTCCGAACCAAGCTGCTCGATCCAGGGCAGAGACCAGATATGGCCGTTTACATCCGTACACATGATCCTGTACTCCGGATATTTGTCAAACACCGATTTCAGGTTCGGCATATAGTTGTCAATATATTCCTCCAGCGGAATGATTGCGCCAAACTCCCCGTACTTGAGCAGGTTGCTGTCTGAAAAGCCTGCCGTGAAAACAAAATCAGTCAGCTTGTTCGGGTCGGACATATTCAGGGATATCTTATCCGCCCACTGGTCGTTAGGGATGGCGGTCCAGTCAATATGCACATTGGTCTGTTCCTCGAGGCGCTTGAAGATCGTCCTGTTATTGGGTTCTGACTCCGTGCTGGGCGGATAACTGATCAGCCCGGTCAGCGTCACGGTTTCCTTCTGCGGAAACTCCAGGGTTGCCTCGTCCACCGGACGGAATGTGCCGTCATTGATCTTTACCTTGCCGCAGCCTGCCATAGAAAGTACCATACAGCCTGCCAGCGCCGCTGCCATTATACGTTTTACTTTTCTATATCTCATGGTCTGTCTCCTTTTCCTCTTCAGCTTAGCCCTTTACAGCGCCTGCCATGATCCCGCTGTCAAAATATTTCTGGAAGAACGGGTACATGATCAGAAGCGGCAAACTGGAAATAATAATAGTTGCGTATTTCAAAAGCTCTGCCAGCTGCGCGCGGGCCGCCGTACTCTGCATATCAGAGATCATGCCGGATTCCGGCTGGTTCTGGATCAGGATGGAACGAAGTACCAGCTGCAGAGGCTGTTTTGCGGAATCATTGAGGTAGATCATTGCGTCAAAGTAGCTGTTCCACATACCTACAAACTGCCACAGAGCAAGCACCGCGATAACCGGCGTACAGACCGGAAGCAGGATCTTAAAGAAGAATGTCAGCTCATTTGCCCCGTCCACGTCCGCCGCTTCCCGGAGTTCCTTCGGGATCCCCCGGTAATAAGTTCTGGCAATGGTCATATTCCAGACGCTGAAAGCTCCCGGGAGGATGACCGCCCACATGCTGTCCACCAGACCTAAGTTACTTACGATCAAGTAGGTCGGGATCAGGCCGCCGCCGAAGAACATGGTGATCATGAAAATAATATTGAAAAATCCTCTTCCCTTGAAATCCGCCCTGGATAACGGGTAAGCCGCTAAAAGCGTAACAACTACAGACACCACCGTAAACAGTATGGAATAGATGACCGCGTTTTTAAAACCAATCCAGATCTGGCTGTTGGACATGACACGCTCATAGGCAGTCGTCGTCCATTTGCTGAAATCAAAGGTAATTCCCTTATTCTGCAGTGTAATGGGATCCATAAAGGATGCCACGATGATGTAGATCATGGGCACGATGATCGCCACTACAAACAGCCCAAGAAGTATGTATCCAATTGTCAATAATATCTTGTCCTGACCGGAATATCTTGTTTTTACCACTTCGTACGCACCTCCTTATAATCCCTGTCCGTCATTCATCTTGGCTACAATCTTGTTCACGGCAACCAGAAGGATGACATTGATCACGGTGTTAAATAAACCTACCGCAGTTGAAAAGCTGTAATCTCCGTCGATCAGACCTTTCCGATATACATAGGTGGCAATGATCTCGGATGCCGGGAGGTTCAGGTCTGTCTGCAGCGCGTATGCTTTTTCAAATCCGATGCTCATGATATTTCCTGCCTGCAGGATGAACTGGATCACGACCATATCTTTGATCGCCGGCCACTCTACCGCCTTGATCTGCTGCAGGATATTCGCGCCGTCCATGACAGCCGCTTCTTTGAGCTCCTGGCTGGCGTTGGACAAAGATGCCGTATACATGATGGATGCCCAGCCCGCGCCCTGCCAGATACCGCTGATGATGTAAATGGAGCGGAACGCTTCCGGCATGGTCATAAAGTTAATCTCTGTTCCCATCAAAAGGTTCAGAGGACCTGTCACGGAAAGTAAGATCCTCACGATACCGCAAAGTACGATGACAGATACGAAGTTGGGAAGATACAGCACCAATTGTATCTTTTTCTTGATGCCCGTACTCTGGATCCGGTTCAGCAGAAACGCCAATAGGATCGGCATTGGGAATCCCCACAGGAGGCCGTACACACTCAGTTTCAAAGTATTGGCCAGATAGCCCATAAAGTCCGGCGAGGATAAGAACCTGGTAAAATGCTTCAGGCCCACCCATTCGCTTCCGGAAACACCCCGGAATGGGTTGTAGTCCTGGAACGCGATCAGAATACCGCTCATGGGCGCGTACTTGAAGATCAGTGTCAGCAACAGCGCGGGCATCAGGAAGATCGCATATAGCTGCCAGTGCTGCTTTACATACAGCATGGTGTTGTGAAATCCCTTGTCCTGTCTTTGATTTGGAACAGTTGTTGCATTTGTATTCATAATTTCCTCCTTTCTCTCAAATCCCTTTTTCTTTTGCACACTTTTTCTCTCATTACCTTATTCTTCTCCTTCCCATTTTTATGATTTGTGCATTTGTAAAATCATTGTAACATATTTTGGGATTTGCTTATATAAATTTATATCACTTTTTTTACATTTAGTCAATACTTTTTCGCCATTTGCACACATTTATTTTTTGCATTTTTATTCTTAATGCACATATTGATTAGATTCACAGCTATTTTTTATTGCATTTTCGGAAAAATCTCTAATTTTTACATTTTTACATTTGACACAATCTCTTTTGTGCATTATAATGTTTTTAGAAAAGATTTACGGCAGACAGATCCCCGGACTCCGGTTTGAGGATATGCCGATACAGCAAAAGGAGGGACATATGGGTACTAGAGTTACGATACAGGACATTGCGGATGAGCTCGGCATTTCCCGCAACACCGTATCAAAGGCGATCAACAATACCGGCATCCTGGCCGATTCGACCCGGGAGAAGGTTTTAAAAAAGGCGATGGAGATGGGGTACAAGCAGTTTTCCTATGTGACCGCCGCAAGCGCTGCCTCGGGAAGCGCCGTGCTTTCCATCCCGGCCGCAAAGCAGAACACGGAGATTGCGTTATTGATCGCAAATTTTATAGACGGCTCTCATTTTGCTTCCGTCATGCTGGACAAATTTCAGATGGAGCTCTCCGGGCTGGGGTACAGCCTGACGATGCACCGGATCCTGGCGGATGAGCTGGATGCCATGAAGCTGCCTGCTTCTTTTTCCATGGAGCGGACCGCCGGGATCATCTGCATTGAGATGTTTGACTATGAATATGATAAGATGCTCTGCGGCCTGGGGCTGCCTGTCTTATTTGTAGACGCGCCGGCGGCCTGCTTCCAGGAACCGCTGGAGGCGGACCTGCTCTGTATGGACAACCAGACCGGTATCTACTTATTTATACAGGAAATGGCCCGGCGTGGAAAGACCAGGATCGGATTTGTCGGGGAATATCTGCACTGCCGTTCCTTCTTCGAGCGGTATATGGCTTACCGGAATGCCCTGCAGCTTCTGGGTCTCCCCTGCCCGGACGAATACTGCGTCACAGGGAATAAGAAGGGGATCCGCAATCCCAAATCGGAGGATTATCAGGAGTATCTCACCGAAAGCCTGCAGAAGCTGGAGCCTTTTCCGGAGGTGTTTTTGTGCTCCAATGATTCCGCCGCTCTGAATGTGCTGCAAGTGCTGAAAAAGCTGGGATACTCGGTTCCGGAGGATGTGTATCTGTGCGGCTTTGACGATTCCCCGGAGTCCAAGATCGTCACGCCCCCGCTGACTACGATCCATATCCACAGCCAGATCATGGGCTTTGCCGCCGTGAACCTGCTGATGTCGCGGATCAATGAGCCATCCCTGAATTACCGTACCATGCACACGGAAACCAGCCTGATCTACCGGGACTCTACGGAGGGGTGAGGAGAAAGGCAGATGCGGAGTATTTCTTTTTATACCTTTCGATGACCTGCCCTCGTACCGCAGGTGAGGGGGCGCCGTATTATAATAGGAGGAAAGATTTTATGGGTAATTTATTCAATCTGGACGGACCGGTCCTGCAGTTTATCAACAAGCTCGTATACAGCGTTTATCTGAATATTTTATGGTTCATCTGCTGTATTCCCATTGTGACGGTCGGCGCGTCCACCACCGCCCTCTTCTATGTATCATTAAAAGTCGCGAAAAATGAAGAGGGGAACCTGACGAAAGCGTTTTTCCATTCTTTCCGGGAAAATTTTAAGCAGGGAACGATCATCTGGCTGATCCTGCTTGGCGTAGGGATCGTGCTGGGCATCGACGGGTATGTCCTGTATCATATGCGGTTTGAAAACGCGTTCTGGACGCTTTGCACGGCAATATTTTTCGTGGCTGCGGCTGCTTACAGCGTAGTCCTGATGTATATCTTCCCTCTTCTGGCCAGATTTGACAATACGGTCGGCGCGATGTTCAAAAACGCTCTGTTTATCGGCATCCGTTTTCTGTTCTGCACCGCATTGATGGCTGTCATCTATTTTGTAATGCTGCTGGTCGTGGTACGGTTCTTTACCCCGGCTGTGATTTTCGGGGAAGGGTTGTGCGCGCTGCTCTGTTCCTACCTTCTGTCCAATGTCCTGCTGCTCTGCGAGGAAAAGACGGAGGAACATGAGGCGGCTGCGGATTAAGAAGCTATGAAAGAGAAAAGAAAAAACATTCATTTTAAAAAGAGTTCGAATGAAAAATGGAATTCCCTCAACAGGAAACAGAAGGTGCGGTATGTCTGGGATTATTATAAATTTCCCATCGCAGTCTGCCTGATCTGCTTATACATCGTCGGCTATACGGCATACGGCCATTTTACCAAAACGGAGGTTTTGCTTTATACCGCCCTTGTAAATGTGTCCGCAGGGGAGCAGCTCACCAACGAACTGGACGGCGGTTTCCTGGATTTCCTGGGCGCCGATGCTTCCAAAACGGAGCTGGAACTGTATACGGGAATCAATCTCACCGACGATCCCGATGCCCCCAATCATGAGTACGCCTATGCTTCCCGCGTAAAGATCATCGCTTCGATTGATGATGAAAAGCTGGATGTGGTGCTCATGAACCGGGAAGCGTTTGACACATTTGCGCAGAACGGGTATTTCTATAATATGGAAGAACTGATCCGGGATACGGATTTGCAGAGCACGGCCAAATGGGAGCCGTACCTGGTGTCTGGCACGGCCATACTGGAAGACAATGCTGACGAACTGCTGCAGGACAGTTCCCTGGAATACCAGGCTGTGACGGAGGAATATCCTATGGGGCTTAACGTATCGCAGGCAGGCGTTTTCCGGCAGGCAGGCTTTGAAGATGACGTGTATCTGGGTGTGCTCAAAAATTCGCCGCGCATGGAGATGGCGGCGGAATATATAAGATATCTGTTTGCATGGCCGGAAAAGTAAAACGCCGGATGCCGTGCAGCAAGCGCGCGACATCGTGTGAACAGTAACTTGCAAAAAGCGAACAAAGATGTATCTATGCCCGCTTTTAACTATTTCGTATTTATTTTTGATGGAATCTGGTCAAGGTCTGACCTGTAACATTTATATTGCTTTCAACACATTGAAAGGAGCCGCCTGCTATGGACACACCTCACATCGCGCTTTTCCCTCATGAACATTTTCTGGATATACGCCCTTACCAATACGGCTGGGAAGAATGTGAACCTCTCCATTCTTTTGGTCCTTTTGTCCGCAACCATTATCTGTTCCACTACATCATCAGCGGAAAGGGAATGTTGTATTCTCACGCCGCCAATGGTAATATACACGAATACCGCCTGGATGCAGGCCAGGGATTCCTGATCTGTCCGGGACAAATTAATTTATACACCGCTGATGAGAAAGATCCCTGGAAATATGTCTGGATAGAATTTGACGGAATGCGCGCAGAGGAATGTCTGCTCCAGGCGGGTTTAGAACAGAGCCAGCCCATTTACCGCCCACGGAGCATAGAAGAGGGAAAACTTCTGCAGGACCATATGCTCTATTTTTTTGAAAACTCGAAAAGATCTCCCGTCCACCTGGTTGGAAAGTTATACCTGTTTCTGGACGAACTCATTGAGTTCTCCACCAGCCGGCAGAATACAGAAGAAAAAAGAGAACAAGATTTTTATATCAATGAAGCGGTAGTGTATATCCAGCAGAATTTCAACCGTGAACTGACTGTCGATGAAGTAGCCGGTTTTTGCAAATTGAACCGAATTTATTTCAGCCGCAAATTTAAAAAAGTCATAGGCTGTACTCCCCAGGAATTTCTGATCCGTCAGCGTCTGACAAACGCGGCCGAGTTAATGAGTCTTACTGATCTGCCCATTAAGAGCATAGCAGCTCAATGCGGATACCCCAACCAATTTCATTTTTCCCAGGCTTTCAAAAAATTCTACGGCATGCCTCCCCAGGAGTGGAGAAAACACAATCACGCGGAAAGGGACTGACCCACAGTGAGTCAGCCCTTTTCATTTTCATCTCATCCAACTGCCTTCAAATATACTTGAAAAGCAGGATAATCCCCCCGTATCTGCGGAAGGGGATAACCGGCCTTCATCAATTCCCCTCCGCTGTAAGTCTCCCCGATTCCATCAACCTGATATTGAAATGACGGATTCAGCCCTTTCAGCCGCAGCGTCCTGAAAGGCGGAGCAGAGTGGGTACATCCCATCACCACGTTAACCAGAGCCTCTTTCTGACCAGCGGACACCTGCTCCCAGGCTGTATATGAACTGTCCTGGAAAGGGCTGCTGAGACGGTAATAGTCCCCGTCATGTATCAGGTTATAATGCTTCTTATACGTTTCCACCTGACACCGGATCTTTCTTTTCTCTTCTTCTGTACATTTCCCCAGATCCATCTCATAGCCAAAAGCTCCGCTCATAGCAGTGATTCCCCGTGTCTCCAAAGGGGTAAACCGCCCGTTTTGTTCGTTGGGAACCGCTGAAACATGGGCTCCCATGGTACAAACCGGATAGCAGAAAGAAGTTCCATACTGGATACGCAGACGGTCAATCGCGTCCGTATCGTCACTGCACCAAATCTGAGGCGTATAGTAAAGCATCCCGCCGTCAAACCGGCCTCCTCCTCCGCAGCACCCTTCAATAAGTATATAAGGATAGTCACAATGCAGCCGCTCCAACAGATCATAAACGCCCAGGACATATCGGTGATAGACCTCCCCCTGGCGCCCGGCAGGCAGTCCGGCGGACCAGACATCTGTAAGACTGCGGTTCATATCCCATTTAATATAAGAAATGTCTGCACTGCCAAGTACTGCTTTCATCTGATCATAAATATGATCCCTCACATCTTTACGTGAGAAATCCAGTACCAACTGTCCCCTGCCCCTGGAAGGCGCTCGTCCGGGAACACGCAGTATCCAGTCTGGATGGGCACGATAGAGATTACTGTCCTCATTCACCATTTCCGGCTCCATCCAAATTCCGAATTTCATTCCCAGATCCTTGACGCATGGAACCAGAGCCTCCAGTCCGCCAGGCAGCTTTTCCCGGTTTACCTGCCAGTCGCCAAGCCCGCTGTTATCATCATTTCGGGAACCGAACCAGCCGTCATCCATTACAAACAGCTCAATTCCCAAATCAGCTGCTTCTCTGGCAATATCAACCAGTTTGTCAGCATCGAAATCAAAATAAGTAGCTTCCCAATTATTTACCAGAACTGGTTTCCTTTCATACTGGTACGGATCACGGAGCAAATGTTTCCGGATTGCTTTGTGATACTGACGGCTCATTTGTCCAAACCCATCTGGTGAGCAGACCATTGCCGTTTCCGGAGCCGTAAATGTCCCGGCCGGTTCCAGCGTCCAGCAGAAATGATAGGGATGGATTCCCATGACCAGACGGCTGTTCTCATATTGACTGCATTCCACCGCTGCCTCAAAGTTGCCGCTGTACAGAAGCATGGCGCCATAACACATCCCCCTGTCTTCATCTGCGTCATGATCACAGATCATCACAAAAGGATTATGTTGATGACTGGATATTCCGCGTACACTGCCTACACTTTGTATTCCCGGCCGCACCGGTCCGCGGTCCAAACACCGTTCCATCAAATGATGGCCGTTAAAAGTAATCAGATCCAGATCAGACCGGGTAAAATCCAGACAAAGTGAGGCGCACCTGCACACACGTATTGTCTCGGTCCCCTCATTCACTAACCGGATGGCACGGGTGATAAGGTCAAAATCCTCAAACACCCCATAATACATTTCCACCGCTATTCGGGCAGCCGAATCTTTCAGCAAGACCACCAGAGTCTCTGCTTCATTTTCCATACCATGAAAACCAGGCAGCCCCTCCAGTTTATACTTTCCCTTTTCCAAATGAAATCCCTCATACCGCAGGTCTGCCGTATGGCTTCCTCCTGGCAGTTCCAATTCAATAGAAGGCAGACGAAAATCCCCTACGCCACAGGTAGAATATTCCTGCGGCATCACATCCAGGGAATAATCCCTGTTTCTGCCTGCTTCATCAGGATTAGGCGAAAAACTACGTTCACCGCACTTGATCAGCCCGGACAGATCGCGGTTGTCAATCCTTGCTCCATAATAGATATGCTCAAGAACATGATATTGATCTACTTTCATTTGATATGTAGTATTTTGCGTATGCAGTGTAAAGATTTTGTTTTCCTGGTCAAGTACGATCATAATGAACCCCCCTGATAAATATTTGGTATAAAACCAGTCCCGGCTGGTTTTATACCGGGACTGGTATGAAAAATCCAATTACAACTTTTATATCTTCCTGCAGACAGCGCGGCAAACGCACAGCCCTGTTTCAAAAAGTTCCCAACACCTATTTTCCGCCGGTACCGGCAATCCCTTCCACAAATTGACGTTGGAAGATCAGGTATAGCACCACCATCGGCAGCATAGCCAACAGAGAACCGGCCATTAACACCGGGAAGTTGGTGGTAAACTGGCCGCGCAGCGTGGAAAGTCCTGAAGACAGCGTCATCATCTTGAGATCGGAATTTACCACCAGCGGCCACATCAGGTCGCCGTACGCGAAAACCGCGGTAAAAATGGTCAGAGCTGCTACGGAAGTCCCCGTCAGCGGAAACATGATCTTATAAAATGTCTGCCATTGGTTGCAGCCGTCCAAATAGGCGGCCTCACCCACCTCATCCGGAATGCTCATATATGCCTGACGCAGAAAGAACACGCCGAAAGCACTGACCAGCCCAGGAAATACCAAGGCAAATATAGTATTAGCCATACCCATTTTCGCAACCATCTGATACTGAGGAATGATAAAAATCTGGCTTGGCAGAGACATCTGGATCAGTACAATACCAAAAAGAATATTCTTGCCTCTGAATTTCAGCTTGGCAAATGCATATCCCGCCATAGAACTGAATAAAACGGCGCATACCACCCGGAAAAATACCATCAGTATCGTGTTCCAATATAGATTGGCAAACGGCAGGCTGGCGATCGCTTCTTTAAAATTATCCAGCATGAGCTGCTTTGGAAAAAAAGTCGGCGGAATCAGCATACTTTCAGGAACCGTCTTGGAACTGGTAAGGATCATCCACAAAAAAGGAAAGATCATAATAACCGCGCCCAGGATCAGGAAGAAATAAGTAAGAGCCTTATTGATCATATAGGAGCGCTTCAAAGAATTTGTATTTTTCATTCCAATACCTCCATCATATTAAATATCATATGTAACCCATTTCTTTTGCCCCTGGAATTGTACCAAGGTCACAAGAAGTATCAATCCAACAGTCCAGATCACGATAGCGGAACCATACCCTCTGTCTCCTGCTACAAAAGAGGAGCGGTAGAACAGGTACATCAGACTCTGCATATCTGTCAGAGCCGGATTGGTCTCATCTGCCATCATGTAAATGAGGTCATAAATTTTCATGGAAGCCATCAGACGCATGATCAGTACAGAAAACAAAGTCGGGGAAACCATCGGCAGCGTAATGGAAAAAAACTGCTGAACTTTTCCTGCGCCGTCAATGCTGTTTGCCTCATAAAGCGACTTTGGAATATTCTGCAGTCCGGCAAGGAGAAGAACCGCGTCATAACCGATACTGCTCCAGACGGACACAATGGCAACAGCCAGTACAGCCGTTTTCGGGTCCGTAATCCATTGAATCTTTACCCCCAGTATCTGGTTAAGAATACCATACACACCGTTGAAGATCCAACGCCACACCATGGCAACGGCTGCCGGGGCACAGACCAGAGGCAGGAAAAAAATCGTACGAAAGCCTCCTTTAAACCTCACATTTGCGTTCAACAGCATAGCAATCAGCAGCGCCAACGCAATTCCCACAGGTACCGTCAATATACAAAAGTAGATGGTATTCCAGGTTGCTTTCCAGAACTCCGCATTCGTAAACATATCTACATAATTTTGCAGGCCTATGAACTTGTAATGCCCAAAGCCTTCGTGCTCACAAAAGCTTGCATACAATGTCTGTACAAAAGGCCACAAATTTAAAACGACCAGACCTATGATCGTAGGCGCTACCATAAACCAGCCCCAGTTTTCTTCCCGCCGGGCTGCGGCAGATAATTTATTGTTCATAAAAATTCCTCCTACTACTTTTCTAATTTCTTAGCGGTTTCTGTATTGACAATACGTTCCATATTCTCCAGACCGGCCATAAGATCCTGGTTGCCGGAATAGATTCTGGTCAATTCGTCTATTACCTGGCTCTTCCATTTCGGGCTGGCAGAATTATAAACGGCCTGCACCGCATAATCGAACTGATCGAAAATAACATCCAGATCCAGCTTTTCATCGTAGGAATCAAATGCGGCGCGCCAGGTCTCTTCACAGCCAATATAAGCAGGGATAGCAGCACCATTTTCTCCCTGGATCCGCTGTGCCTCTTCCGTACCAAAAAACTTGATCACATCCAGGGCAGCCTCACGATTTTTGCCGCGGGCCGAGGTTGAATAGCACAAGCCATTGGACATAGTAGCACGTCCATCCTGATCCAGGCTTTCACTGTCCTCTATTGGATCCGCACATTTCGGCAGCTTGGCCAGATCTTCCCAAGTCCATTCTTCGGTGGGGTAAGAAATCCCGGCAGCATCAAACATTTCCTTATTATACACCAGAAGACCATTATCCTTATCTTTCGGTACACCATATAGATGACCGTCACTTCCACTGGCATTTCTGCGGGAAATCTCCGAAAAATGTTTTTCATAATAATCCGACTCTACATCGTCATAAAGATCTGTCACATCAGCCAACATACCGAAATCCGCGTAATACAAAAGCTGATTGGTATGCATCCAAAATATATCCGGCATAGTATTACTCTCTGCGGACGCCTCTAGCTTCGTCCAGTATTCACTCCAACTGGTAGCCTGTACTTCAATCTCCACATCCGGGTGCTGGGCAGTATATGCGTCACACATAGCCTGCATCCCGGGGCGTTGATACACATCCCAGATCTGAAAAGTGAGATGTGTCTTTCCATCTGCGGTTTTTCCACATCCGGTGAGCGACAACAACAAGATCAGCATCAAAACCGCCACTTTAATACGCGATAATTTTATCATAACTCCACTCCTTTATTTTTTATCAGATAGATATACCCTTTACAGATCATATCTGCCTGACCCATTTTTTACGGTCACAAATAGAAATACATCCCGGGCCTGCATTTTCTCTTCTGTAACCTCTAAAACCAGTTAAAATTATAATAAAAGGGCACTCTGCTGTAAATGAAGCAGTGTGCCCAACATATACCCTGATTTCACAAAAGTTACATTTTTATATAAATATATTACCATTTATATCTATATCAATTTTTTTTGTGAAAACTATCAAAATTTTTATCTTCATTTTTGTATAAAACTATCAAAGTGATTTTAATGCCATTCTGCAAATGATAGCAGATGCCCGCCGGAAAGCTTCCTATCAAGTGAATGCCACAATGATTGACCTTTATTGGGGAATTGGAGAATTTGTTTCCAACAAGGCCGTGCAGGATGGCTGGGGACGTTCTTGCCCAAAGACAAAATCGGATGCAGAGAGATTATTCTATTTGAAGCTGGCCTCTCGGGAAAAGTATAAAGCAAAAGAAAATTTCAAACCGGAATACTTGGGAAAAATGCAGTTTTATCTTGAAGCGTTAGACCGGGATGTAAAGAAGCCCCACGAAAATCCCAGCGTTGGCATTATTCTTTGCAAAAGTAAGGACGAGGACGTTGAGAGTTTTTCAAAAAATCAATTTATTATGTTAGTACAAAATAGCTACTCGGAAACCTCCGTTTCTCTGGCTTTTTTCAAGCCTTCGGCTGTCGCTTTCATAACTACGAGTCCCTTCTCGTTCATGGTGTTCAGCATTACATCAATAGACTTTCGGCAACTGTCCTCGCCTCTATGCCCTTCCGTGTAGAAAAACTGGTCTACGGAAATATCAAACATTGTGACAAGCTGGAAGAATAAATTAAAACTGGGGTGCTGCCCCTTATTTTCAATGCTCATAATCGCGCGATCAGTCTTTCCGACTAATTCCGCAAGGTAGGCCTGCGTCCAGCCCCGTTCCTCTCGGGCCTGCTTGATAGCCAGCCCTAAACCGTGAAAATCAAATCGTCTTCATCTTGGTTCATTCTCATATCACCCTATATCATTGTACATTTCGGGTTGACTTATGAAAATGTAATGAAATTTGATATAATGTAGTATTTTATTTCTTATTCACATAGTTGCACTTTTATCTAAATCCGTATAAAATTATATAGAATAGTAGATTGGAGGATAAAAATGGCGATATGGAATCCTTGGCGTGGCTGTCATCGTTACAGTACAGGCTGCAAATTTTGCTACATACATAAGGGAGATTATAAAAAGGGAATTGACACAAACATTATTAAGCAAACCGAAAAATTTTATGACCCTATTGAAAAAAACAAAAATGGAACTTACAAAATAAAATCGGGGCAAATGGTTTATGTATGTTTTTCATCAGACTTCTTGATAGAGGACGCAGATAAATGGCGTACTGAATGCTGGGAAATGATACGGGAACGCTCCGACTTACATTTTCTCTTTCTGACAAAAAGAATTGAAAGATTTTTGGATTGTGTTCCGCATGATTGGGAAAGTGGGTACGAAAATGTTACGGTTGGCTGTACGGTTGAAAATCAAGAAAATGCCGATTACCGATTAGACATTTTTTCCAGCCTTCCTATTAGGCATAAAAATATTATTTGCCAGCCATTGATTGAGAACGTCAATCTCTCTGCATATTTGCACGATATAGAATTAGTTGTTGTCGGCGGAGAATCTGATAAAAACGCAAGGCCGCTTGACTATGACTGGGTATTACAGATCCGGGAGCAATGTATTTTCCATAATGTACACTTTGAGTTTAGGCAATGCGGTACACACTTTATCAAAGATGATAAATTATATACATTAAAAGTCCGTGATTTATGCACTCAAGCAAAAAAAGCAAATATAAACTTCTGACACTCTCTTTTTTGTGCATGAAAAGAGAGGAAATAATCAATCCAAAGAAATATAATTGTCACTGGAAAGGAGTAAAAAAATGGAATGGATAGAAAAACTGAATAAAACAATTTCTTATATTGAGGAACACCTTGCAGAAGAAATAAGTTATGATGAACTTGCGCGCATAGCATGTTGCTCTACATACCACTTTCAAAGAATGTTTGCATATATGGCTGGTATTCCGCTTTCGGAATATATCCGTCGCAGGCGAATGTCTTTAGCCGCTATTGACCTGCAAAGCGGAACTGAAAAAATTATTGATATTGGTATGAAATATGGGTATTCTTCCCCGACTGCATTTAATAGGGCATTTCAAAATGTGCATGGCATAGCGCCATCAATGGCAAAGAAAGGAGGTGTTCCTATGAAGTCTTATCCCCCTATCAGCTTTAAAATAACTGTAAAAGGAGTAGAGGAATTGAATTATCGCATTGAAGAAAAAGCAGCCTTTCGCATTGTGGGAGTATCTCATCCGCTGGATAAAGAAATAGAAAACAATTTCGCAGCCGTACCGCAAATGTGGCAAAATGCAGCTGTAAACGGCACATTAGAAAAAATTGCACCGCTTATGAATAATCAGCCTATGGGTGTCTTGGGTGTAAGCGTGTGCATTGACGAAGAGGACTGGCAATATTTTATAGCGGTATCTTCCTCCGCTGAAATCGACAATTCCTTAGATGAATATGTTGTTCCTGCTTGTACATGGGCTATTTTTAGCGGAACTGGTACAGGGATATCCATTCAAGAATTGGAACAACGCATCATAACAGAATGGCTTCCAACCTCTGGATTTGAATTTGCCAATGCTCCTGATATAGAGGTTTATCTAAACCCTGACCCCAATAATATGCAATATGAAGTTTGGCTGCCAATCAGAAAAATATGAGGTTACAACATGATAGACAAAAATTATGATGAATTTTTAGAGACTATCGGTGCAAGCAGAAATTTTGTAGAAGATATAAATCATTTTCTTCTGGATAGCAACTGCAAACGTGAAATCAAAACAGCTAAAAGCGGCTTTACTGTTTCCTATCTTTTTCGGGATACAAAAAGGACATTAGCTACTTTCGTTTGCAGAAAAACGGGAATAAAGATTAGAATTTTCCCACAGCATCTTAATGAGTACACGGGGTTTTTAGATACGCTTCCGGCAAAGATGAAAAAAGAAATTGCAAAAGCATCTGTCTGCAAACGCCTTGTGAATCCTAATGACTGCAATCCTAAATGTGTTATGGGATATGACTTCATTATGGATAAGGAACGCTATCAAAAATGTAGATATATGGCGTTCATGCCTTCTATAACCGAAGAAAGCACACCTTATATCAAAAAATTTTTACAAAATGAACTGTTGCAGTAAAATGATAAAACCGCCCAACGGAAAATAAAAAAACCGTTGTTCGGCGGCAAAGTTTTCATGCGCCCGACAGAATAAAGATAGCCTAATGGCGGTTTTGAATAAAATCAAAACCGCCGTTTTTCTTTGCGAAAAATCGAATATATGGAGGGTGTGTTAAAGTCACCCTTTTTCAATGATATGGCGGTATCAAATGCTTAAAAGCATTGAGAGGTATCACTGTGTCCTTATTTATTATCCAACTATCTGAACCGTTAAAAAAAGCCCGCCCCCTTGGAAGGGTAATTCCGGCAATCAATGTGAAATAATTATGATACACCAGACAATAGCTCCTGCTAAGCACAGCTGGAATTTTTATCGGCAGAAGCTGTCCCGAAGCAAGATAACACTCCGTAAAAGAAACGGGAATATATCGATGACCTGCAGCTATCACACCGCGATCTTCCCATCCTCGATCCGCACCACCCGATCCGCCATCTGCGCAATCTCCGGGTTATGGGTGATCATGACAATGGTCTGGCAAAATTCGCTCCCGGTCATTTTAAGCAGCCCGATCACATCGTCGCTGGTCTTGGAATCCAGATTCCCGGTCGGCACTGTTCAGTTAGTACAACATAGAGAACCCCCGGAAAGCCTGCTGCCCTCCGGGGTACTTTTATTTTCTCCTGCTTTTGCTATACTCCCAGCACTCTTCTACTTCTTCACATTCATCACAAATCATTGCGCCATATGTCAATCTTCCGTTTTCCCTAAACATATTCCCAAAACATTTTGCGTGTGCTGTTTCTTCTGTGTCAGGTCTTCCGTTTACTGTTACCATGTGCCGCCCTCCTTACTCTGCCACTATCGCTTCCGCTGCGGCTTGCGCCGCTTCCCTTGTATTCCATTTCAGGCAGTCGCCGTCCCTTAACTGCACGTCCCCTATGTATGCGTACCAATGCCGCCCGCCCCTGAATTGCTTTATCCTGATTTCCTCCCACTTGAAGTGTGGGAATACAAGCTGTTTCCTGCGGCAGAACTGCACCGTTTTAATTCCCCATGTATGACCGCCAGCCTGATTGATGAAGACTGCCCCATGTTCCCGGATTGTTTCAAGCTCTCCCGCCCCTATTTCCATATTCAGGCAACGGAAGCCGTCAAATATAGTCCCCTCTACCTGCTGCGCCTTAATGATTGCACATTGAAGATATTTAAAGTCTTTTCTCTGCATTATCTCTATACGCTCTTGTAAGGGCATATCGTCAAGTAAATTATACCACTCTTTCCCTTCCTGCCTGAACTTCATATAAAGGTTTACCGCCCTTTCATATCTGCCGCCAGTCTGTTTGTGATAGTCTATAATCTGTTCAACGTCCGTTAGCTTCAACCACCACATTTCCCCGTCATAGATGAAAAGATATTCGTTTTCCATGCGCCGCCCCTTTCATACGAACTGCGTCATTGTGTCAATATACTTCTTCATGTCCCCGGCTTCCCAGTACCCGGCGCAAGAATCGCCGCCCCGCCTGCTCTTCCCGTCATTGCTACAGAAATACTTCCACGCCCCTTTTCCCTGTTCTTTCGGCATGGCAAGTCCGCAGCTCTCACACTTCCCCGGTCTTTTGTCCTTCTCCTTCTCCATCCGTCTGCCCCTCTCTTTCCATGCGCTGATACACGGCAGTTACAATGTAATCATTCAGGGATTGCCCGGCAGCGGAAGCCGCCCTTTCAATCTTCACTTTCTCCCCCATTTTCACAAACGGGTACAGCCTTTCATAATTCTTGCCGTTGAAAGTGTTCTTCGCCCTTGTCGCCGCTTTCTGCTGCCCTGTGTTCTTTGTGTCCGGCTTTTTCCCTTCCGTCTTCTTTTCCTCCATCTGTCGCCCTCCTTCCTTTGGGTATGAATCATTATATCACTTACGCAAGTATTACGCAAGTATACAAATTATACAAAGTTACGCAAGTATATTTGTATATCCTGCCTATTGAAAATATACTTGCGTAAGTATATGATAGACTTATCAAATGAAAGAGAGGAAAACACAATGAAGAAATTTGAAGTAGGCAAGGGATACAGCATGACAAGCGTATGTGACCATAACTGCGTATGGACTTATACAGTAACCGCCCGGACAGCGCAAACAATCACCATTTCAGACGGCGAAAAAGTCCAGAAATGCCGGATAAGCAAGAAAATTTCTGAATACTGCGACGCTGAAACAATCTACCCGTTAGGGCGTTACTCCATGTGTCCCAGCCTGACAGCGTAACCGATAATCGGGGCTGCGGCTCCTGCCGCTGCCCTCCCTGAAAAAGAAAGGACCCTGAACAATGATAAAACCTGAAAAAGCCGCTTACAGCCGTCTTGCACTGAATGAAGGATTGAAGCAATTAAAAGCCGTACACCTTACCGCCGCCCGGAGGAACTGCTATTACCCGATTTATTCCAACCTTAATGAAATTAAAAACTGGCTGGAAGACTACGGCGGGAACCGTCACGCTTTCTACTGCTATCACCTTGAAGAATACAGGAACCGTCTTTACAGCCACTACAAGGAAACAACAAAGGCTGATTTCGCCCGCCTTGCCCGCCTTGCAAAACGGGATATGACAGAAAATATATTGTCTATCTTCCGTGAAGGGGAAGCCGGAAACGTGGATATTGTCTGAACCCCTGCCCCGTCCCTGCGGGGCTTTTCTTTTTATCTTACGCAAGTATACATATTGTACAAATATACTTGCGTAACTTTGTGTATTCTGCCTATTGAAAATATACTTGCGTAAGTATATAATAGTATCATAAGATGAAGCAAAGGAAAGGGGCAAATAAAATGACAATAGCAAATACAATCCTTGAACAACTCGGCGGCAACAAATTTATCGCAATGACAGGCGCAAAAAACTTTGTATCAGACGGAAACACGCTTCGCATGACGCTTCCGAAAAACCGCAGCAAGGCGAACCGCCTTTACATCACGCTTGACGCTTCCGACACTTACACAATGAACTTCTTCAAGTATACTGCCGGGCGGCTGAACAAAAAGACTTTCGCATGGTCCCCGGACAAGAAAGAAGACATTGAAAATATTTCCGGCGTATATGCAGATATGCTTCAAGATATTTTTACATCAGTAACGGGAATGTACACACATTTATAAAAACAACGGGCGGCGGCTCTGCCGCCCCTCCAGCAAAGAAGGGAATGAAAGAAAAATGATGATAGCAGAAAATTTCAATGATTTTGTAGACAAGGTATCAGAAGCGGAAAGAAGCGCACTGAATAGCCCCGCAGGTCAGGAACTTACACAAAAACTTCTTGAAATGAAGCTGGCGCAAAACCCGCACATGACCCCAGAAGAATGGGCGCAAACAAAGTCAGAATTTATGACTTTCATGTTTACAGTGTTCGTGAAGGAAGTCCCGGAAGCCATGCAGGAACTAGGACACCACGTTTATAACGAACTGCGGAAAGAAAACTGAATGACCGGGCGGCGGCTCCTGCCGCTGCCCTCCCTGAAAGGAACGGTGAAATTATGAAATTGAAATGGACTATGAACGGCGTAACCTTTAACCGCAGCAATTACCGCCCTGTGATTGCCCGCTTTGACAATACCACCTGCTGGCTCTCCCTCGCAGCCTGCACAACCACCAGCGGCTTCCGGGCGGCTGTCCGGGAACTTGCCGCCGCTTACGGCGCAAAAACCGTTGAACTGAAATATTTTTATGACGACGACGACAACCAGACTGAAACAAATGTTGTTGACTTTATGAAGCTATATTCAGAAGAACTTGACAGAAGCTATTTTATTTTTAGAAATGAATTAAATGTGCCGTCCGGCACTCCCCGGAAATTTATAAACTATACGGAAAGTGAGATTTTCACAACCGCATGAACGCCCCGTATTTGCCCCACAAGCGTCAGAAAAGCCCCGCAGGTATATTTCCTACCTGCGGGGCTTTTAGTCTGTCTGTGGGCTTGCGTGGCACGTCTGCGGGCTATTCTACTTCAATATGTGTCACGCCCTCTGCCGCTTCTGCCGCTTCCTCTGCCGTGATTGTCCCGGTTTTATTCCCGTCTGCGTCGTATACGTTCACTTTCCCTTCCTTGCTGTCCTCCAGCGCACCTTCCGGGACTTCATCTGTCGCAACTGCGGCTTTCCCTGCCGCTGCGGGTCCTGTGTAAATATTCACTGTCGGAACCTGTGCCGCTTCTACCGCCTGCGGCTCTGCCACCGCCGCTTCCTTCTCCCCGGCTTTCATTGCGTTGTAGGCTGACTGTGCGATTGCCCGCAACTGGTCTTCCGTGACTTCAATCCCGGCTTCGTCTGCAATCTCTTTCAGCTTTTCGACAACTGCCGCCATCTTCTCTTCCCCTGTTTCCTTTTTCATGAACTCTTTCGCCCATACTACAAACTGCGCCGCCCACTGTGACAGCATATTCAGTTTGTCAATTACGTTTTTCGGAATGTTCGGGAATACATACTTCCCGATAACAAACGCCGCAACCGTAAGTCCTAACTGTACCGCTAAAATGATAATGTCATTCATCTTCTTTTCCTCCCTCTTATGCTTCCGGCAGCTTCAAGGTCTGTCCGGGGTGAATCGTGTTGTTTGCCAGCCCGTTCATGACTTTAATTTCATTGTAACGGGAACCGTCCCCAAGCTGCGCCGCCGCAATCGCCCACAAGCTGTCGCCCGGCTTTACTGTATAGGTTTTTACGCCGCTTCCCGGAATCCTGATTTTCTGCCCGACGTTTATAATATTCGGGTTTGCAATCCCGTTGTGGCTTGCCAGCTTCTGGTATGTAGTGCCGTACTTTGCGGCAATCTTTGAAAGCGTGTCGCCCGCCTGAACTGTGTAAACCTGTTCTGCGGAAGAAGCGGACCCGGAAGAAGGACTTCCGGAAGGAACGCTTGCAGAAGGAACGGACCCGGAAGGAACGCCGCTTGCCTTGCTTGCATAATCAGGCAGGCAATATCCCCGGATATAACGCCCGTTTACCTGCAACGCCCGTTCCCCCACTTTATTGCTCATATTCCCTTCAATGACCGTAATTGTATTCCCGTTCACCGCTTCCACAATGCCGACGTGTTCAGGATATCCCGTACAGTCCCCCACCCCGTTGTCGTCCCAGTCGTACATGACAATATCTGCGGGCTGCGGTCTGTATGCGTCGTTTTCCTGCCAGCGTCCCTTTGCCCGGTACAGGTCAATCATTGCCCCGCACCCACATTCAGTCGGCATAATGTCCGTAAGCCCGCAGACGATACCGACAAAAGAAACGAACGTGGCGCACCATGCGTCCGTATACTTCACCAGATAGCCCCGTGCAATCGGCTTGTGGGCGTTGTACCCGTCAATAATCTTCCTGTGGCTCCCGTCCGCTTCATTGCTTCCCAGATAGCCCCGTGCTGTCTGTACTACTTTGTTTCGCAACTCCTGTTCTGTCATAGTCTTTTTACCTCCTGTCTGATTATTGTTTGCAGCCCCGGAAGTCCCCTTGAAAAGCTCCTGCGCCTTTTTATATACAAGGTTCCTGCGGCTGCTGTATTTACCCATTACACGGTCAGCAAGTGCCGCCCCGTGTATGTGGTCAAGTTTTACTTTCCCGGCTCCCCCGGCTCTTCCCGCTGCGTCGTTCCCGACACGCTTTGAAGCTCCCGCCCCGCCCTGATTCTCCAAGTCTGCAAAATATACAAGACTCTGCGGGTCTTCAATCCCCATCTTTACGCCGTGCGTGACGTATGAAAGAATGTCTTCTTCTGCTTGCCGATCCTGCGCCTGCTTCCCCTGAACACTCCCCAAAACCTTTGACAGCTTCGCTTTTTCCTCCGCTGTCACTTTCCTTCTTGACCAGTCGGAAGCCGTCATAATTTCCCGGTACAGGGTCCCGCCCAGAACCGCTTCCGCTCCTGTGCCCATGTCCTGTACAATCTTTTTCAGAAGTGACAATGCCCGGTTCCCGTGCCACTGCACCTTTCCGACGCTCACCGCCCCATTATCATCAGCATTGACGGAAGCATAATTTCCTTCATTCGCAAAGATAATTTTCGCCGCTTCCGCTGCAACCTCTCTTTTCAGCTCTTCTTTCATCTGTCCTTCCTCCCTTACTGTGAACCCATGCCGGAAAAATCAGAAAGGGAACCGCACAAGTCCGGGTTCCCTTTCTTTATCTTCTCTAAATTTTCCGCTTTACTCTTCCAGCAATAGAACGCAACCGCAAACGCCGCAACGCTGCCCGTAAAGGTCAGCAGGCTTGAAAGCTGGTATATGTCCTTTGCTATCACTACCCACACCGCAACCGCAAAAGCGATATAGTAGGTTATCATGATAGAAAACACGATTATTTTTGTAACCTGTATCTTTTCCCGCTTCTGCTTTTTCTTTGTCTGCGCCCTTGCTTGCGCCCTCCTGTACTTTCTCTGTGCTTCCATTATTCCCCGTGCATTGAAAGCATACATGAATAAAGCACATAACACGAACCCAGACACAATCCATAAAACAATCATTCGTCTTCTTCCTCCCTTTCCACAAGAAAATCATTCTTTTCACAACGGCGCATATATACATTGCTTACATACTTGTAAGCCATATCTACACGCCCGTTTTCCAGCTTGTTTGCTTTTATGTACTCTTCATAGTCGCTATGTGTTTCAAAGAAATTGTCAAATTCTTCTTTCGTGTGCTTCCTGCGGTTCATACATTCATTTGCAAAGGTCAAGATTTCATGCCGCCAGCTCTCCACCTTGTGCTGCTGCAAGTCCTTTTCTATCTTGTCAAGCTGTCCTTTTATATCATGATTCATCAATGCCCCTATGCGCTTTATGATATACCGCACGGGCTGAAATTTAATGCCAGGGGTCAGGTCAATTATTATCCCTGCCGCCGCAAGCCACGCCAGAATCTCTTTCGCTGTCTGCAATAGCTCCTGTGACATTTCCGCATACCTCCTTTTTATACATTTCATTCAAACTTTTTCGCAGTCCGTAGCTTTCAAAATGTTTTAATATTCCCCGGTATGAAGCAACGCTTCTGTCAAGCGTGTCTTTGTCAATTTCACCTATTTTGTAGGCATGGAACATATATTGCAGCCGTCTTTTCAGCTTCTTTGCAGTCTTCTTCCTTAACTTCCTATGTGTCGCCCACACCCGGAAGCCTACAAACTCAATGCCCATACTTGTCGGGCGTATGCAGGTTTTCTTGTTTAACTGCAAATTCAGCTTCTTTCCCAGAAATACGGCTATGTCCTGTTTTACCTTCTCCAGATACTTTTTATCATCATGCAAAATTATAATGTCGTCCATGTATCGGATATAGAAGTGCAACCTTAATTTGTGCTTGCAGAACTGGTCAAGCTCATTCAGATACAGGTTTGCGAACATTTGAGAAGTCAGGTTTCCTATAGGCAAGCCCACATCATCTAACATTCTGTCAAATGCAACGTCCCCTATATCTGCGCCCAACGGCAATCCGAACTTTGTATCTTCGCAGTCAATGATTTTCGCCATAAGGTCTAAAAGCGGCGGGTCGTCAATCATCTTTGCAAGAATCTTCTTCAAAATGCCGTGGTCTATCCTGTAGAAATACTTTGATACATCTAATTTCAGATAGTAGTATTTCTTCGGCTTCCTGTCGGTCTGCTTTAACCAATATTGCAGGCGGTCTATTGCCTTGTGCGTCCCCTTCCCTACCCTGCAAGCGTAACTGTCGAAAATGAACTTCTTTTCAAAAATCGGGTTCACCTGCCTGTATATTGCGTGCTGCGCCACCCGGTCTTTGAATAACAGTGACATTATCAGGCGTTTTTTCGGTTCGTACACATAGAAAATATTGTACCTTCCGACGCTGTATTGTCCCCATATCAATTCATTTTGCAGGATAATCAGGTTATCTTCCAGCCGGTCCGTATACTCCATAACGTCCTGTCTGTATCTTTTGCACTTGATAGCCGCTTTGTATGCACAAAACAGGTTTTCAAAGTCATAGATTTTCGGGAAAATTCCCCGTATCTTCTTCAATGGTTTTTACCTCCTGCAATCAAAAATGTGTCGGGCAAATTTACTCCGGTCCACCACTCCGTTTCAAACGTGATATATTCATTCAGCCTTTCGGCTGACTTTCGCCCTGTAAGACAAAATCCTGATTCTGTCTTACAGGGTTACTAACTATCTTCCCGACAATTCAATCTTCTTCCTACGGTCCCCGGTTCCCCGGTCGCCTTTGGAACGGAAAAGAACCCCTTTTAACCCTGTACGCACGGGACACGCTCACTTGTGAACGTGACTTCTGGCTGTAGAGGAAAAGCGGAACGGAAGGACACATTGTTGTTGACGTTAGAACGGGCGTTGTTCAAGTTCAACGCCGCCACTCCACCGTTGGAAGTGTTGTTGAAGCTCGAACCCCGGATAGGCACGGCAAGTCCTCTATAACGGTTCTTTCCCGATATGAAAAAAGCGGTTTCCCGCTCATTTCTTTAATGATTTATAATAGCCGCCAATCATGCAGCCTATTTCATTTATCTTGCGTGAAATATTCTCATACTTCCGCAAGGGCAGGCAGGGTTTCCGGCTCCTTGTATACTGCGGGTCAGCCGCAAGCCTTACAAGGTGGCGTAATACGTCAACTTCGTTGTCAAGTTCTCCCAGCGTCGTCTTCTTGTAGTGCTTATTTTCCAGTGTCACGACAAGCCGCAAAATTTGAAGCATTGTTTCCCGTATCTCTTCCGCAAGTCTTCTTTGCGCCCGTGGAAACTGTTCAAGCTCTGGTCCCGTGTATAGTATCAGCTCATAGACTTTATTTTTCGTCTTGAAGTCGTCTGCCGTCGCATTGTCCCGTACCGGGTCAAGCTCCGGCAGTCCCTTTTCTTCTCCTGCCATATTTCACCCGCCTTGTCTGTTTTGGTAGAAAGGGCTTGCTGTCGCAAGCCCTCCCAGTGTATCAGTTATCAGTTTACAGTTATTCATAAAAAGCGGAACGGAAGGACACATAGCGGTTGACGAGAGAACGGGCGTTGTCCAAGCTCAACGCCGCCACTCCACCGTAGGAAGCGTGGTCGAAGCCCGAACCCCGGAGAGGCAGTCTTTCGCCGTTCGTCCTTGCCCAGTACCCGCCCGGTGAAGTCATGCCCGCTTCCGGGAAAAGTCCTGCTGCAATCAGAATTTTCGGTATTGTAACGCCCGTTACCGCTTCAACGCTCTTGAAATACTGGTTTCTCAAATAACTGTTTCCTTCGTCTGTCGTCGCAACTGTAACGCTTGTATTTATCCGGGGGCTGCTTGTCTGGCTTGTTCCGTCAATTTTCAATGTCCCTACGGTTCCCGGTTCAACCAGCGTTCCGTCCGGCTTAATCGCTTTCCATTCGGTACTACTTACCCCCATACTGCAATCAGATTTCATTGCGTTTCCGTAAGGAATAATCTGTATTTCACCGTTTACCAGCCGCATACCTGACACCCATTCCCAACAATTCCCGCAAAGGTCAGCAATGCCCGCTGCGCTGTGGTCATGGTTCCATGTTACGGGTCCGCTTCCTGTCGCCGTCCTGCCGCCGCCGTGTGAACCGTCGATATATGTATTTACGCCCCGTTCCCACGCCTTTTCATAGCTTGCGTCCCAGTTCGTGTTCCCTCTCGGAATCGTTTTATTTTTTTCACACCATAACACAAGGGCGGCAAAAACGCCGTTCTGTAATAAGTGCCAGCCCTCCCCTTTGTTCCGGCTGAACCGTAAAGCGTCGTCAAAATTCACATACGCTTTCGGGTCCTTCATAGGCAGGGAATAGGCTCTGTCATTCACGACACAATTCAGGTACTTTGATACCCAAATCACATTCTTTTCCACTCCTTCGACAACCCACCACGGCAAGGTTTCCTGTGTGCCGCCTGCAATAATATCAGAATACTTCATCTTCGGAACGCCTACCATGATAGACGGCTTTCCTAAATCGTCAAGAATGACTTTGTTATGTCCTCCAAAAGACGCAACCGCAAGGGCTAAATCATCAAAATTTCCCATCTTTATACCTCCCATAAAATAATTGTGCAAAGTGTAACATCAAAGTCAATCGGAATCGGCACTTCCCGTGGTTCTCCGTTTTCGTCCACCCCGTCTTCAATCACATCATAGCGGCGGGCGGGAATGATAATTTGCGCTGCGTACTTCTGCGCCCTGCCGCCCGTCCCGATAACAATTCCGTTTTCGCTGTCAATGCAAATGTCCAGCGACACTTCAAAATCTCTTTCCCGGCTTGCCAGATTTACAGAAAGTTCATCATCACCGAAAATAATCTTCTTGCCCTTCACTTCATACTGGATATGATTGCCGGGCATTTTTTCAACAACCTTGATTTTTGCCATCTTATCTTCCTCCTTCTTTTACAACTTCACGGGTCCTTGCGGCTATGATTTCCGCTGCTTCCCGTTGTTCCGGGGTTCCTCTCCCCTTTACTCCAAAAGATTGCAGCACATACGCTTCATGCTGCTTTCTTTCTTCGCTCCTGATAATCACATTTGCGCCCTTCATCAGTAGAAGCCCCCCTTCACAAACACTTTCAGTTTGACTTCCTTTGCGCTTCCTGTATGCGCAATCTTGAAGCCGTTCGCCAGCTTCTCCGTTACTTCAATATCCCCGACGCAACCGCCGCTGTATTCCAGCACTTCCGCTGTCACGGTATAGTCTAAATGGTTTCTTTCTGTTTTCAGCGCAACGGTCTTCACGGAATCATTGAAGGGGTACTGCTGCCCGTTTGTCATGGTCAGAAGAATTGTTTCCCCGGTTTCATCTGCCGCCCGCTGGTTCATGTGAATTGTTTCCGTCGCCAGAAGTGCCGCAAGCTCCCCGGCGTTCGTTATGCCGTCTTCCATGTGGTTGAAGTTCGTTGCGCTCTGCGGGGTCCCCTGCTGCAATACCTCCCCTTCCACGGCTTCATGCGTGATTGTCCCGTCGTCGTTTTCAATCTCTCTGTAACGGTTTTCATGCTCTGTAACATGGTCCTGCCACTGCTGCCATTCGTATGCCATCTTTATACCTCCTGTTCTACAAATCGGAAGACAAAACGGTATAACGCCCCTTCCTGCACATTAGAAAGCGTTATATCCTCCGTTTTATCTGCCCACAACTGCTTATTTTTGTTGTAAAGCTGTACCCGTTGAATTGTCGCTTCCGTCCCCGCCTGCGGCGTAATGTTCAGGTAAACCGCCACCCGCCCGTCTTTCAGGCGTTCCCGCCTGTGAATCGGGATTTTCTTCACTTCCTCATTCACCGTAACTTTTGCATACGCAATGTTATTGTCAAGAAAGCCTTTGAAGTCCTCTATTGCCTGTGGTGTCAGCATGGTTTTTCACCCCCTTTCAAAGTTTTCTGCGGCTCCCGCAAGGCTTGTTTGTATGCCTGAATACCTCCGCTTTCACCGTGCTTTCAATCCCTCCGCTTCCGGCTCCTTCTCCCGTGTTTCTGTCCGGCACGGTCCCGGCAGCTTTTACGGTATATAAAAAGCCGTCTGCGGCTTCTTCTGCCGCAATCCCGGCTTCGGAATTGCTCATGACAGTATTTCTTTCAGGCTTTGTCCCGGCAGCTTGCATGAAGAAGGGGAAGCCCTCTGCTTCCCCTTCTGCTTTTATATCCGTGCCGCTTCCCTGAAATACTGTGTTTCTGTCCGGGGCGGTTCCTGCTGCCGGGACTGAAAACGGCGTTCCTTCTGCTTCCGTCTGTGCTTCTATCCCTGCGCCCGTCCCTGCCCCTCTGTGGCTTCTCTGTGGCTCTTCTCCGGCGTTTATTTGTCCCGCAGGTGTATTTCTATGCCTGTAAGCCTTTAAAGCCGTTTCTGCGTCAATCTGCGTGTCTGTGTGCCTGAATACCGTGTTTCTGTCCGGGGCGGTTCCTGCTGCCGGGACTGAAAACGGTTTTTCCTCTGTTTCTGCCTGCGCTTCAATGACCGTCCCTGCCTGCGCCCCTCTGTAGCTTCTCTGTGGCTCTTCTCCGGCGTTTATTTGTCCCGCAGGTGTATTTCTATGCCTGTAAGCCTTTGAAGCCGTTTCTATGTCAATCTGTGCGCCTGTGTGCCTGAATATCGTGTTTCTATACGGATATGTCCCCGCCTGCGTCGGCAAAAAAATAAACCCCGCAGCGTCCGTCCCTACTACAATCATGCTTCCCGCCTGTACGCCCCGCCTTATCCTCTGCGGGTATGTCCCCGCCAGCAGGCTTCCCGTTGCCGGGTTTTTGTACAGAAAGAAGTCTGTATGCGTTTCTACCCTGATACCCACGCTTGCCTGATATACAACTTCGTCCAAATGTGAAGAAAGCCTTTTGTACATCATCACGGCATTTATAATTTCCTGAAAACTGGCTGTCACCCTGTTTTCCGTTACGTCGCATACAATGTGAAAGTGATGTGGTTCCCCTTCGTACTGATACCATTCTTCAACTTCGCTTTGCGGGTACAGTGCGCCCAGTGCTTTTTCAACGGCATATTTTGTCCCCATCTTCTTATGGACTTTTACGCTGCTTTTCAGAATGTCCCGTTTTACTTTCAGCGGAAAAGAATAGTCGTACCAGTCAACGTGCATATCGTATGCCAGAATGTCAATCAATGCTTCTGGCAGTTCGTCTATACGGGAATATATCAGCACATTTTCAATTTCCCCGCTGACCGTCAATGCTTCCTTTGTTACCGCTTCCGCAATCGCCTTGATTTTCGGGTCCTGCTTCAACGCCCCCGGCAGATAGTCCGCAAAATTCACCGTGTACATATCCCGCCCGGCGTTCCTTATTCCTTTGGGGTTAGGCATTTTCTACACCCCCGTTCAAAACCTTCATTGTGTCCCGGACAATCCTTGCAACGTGTGTTTCCTCTACCACCTGAAATGTCGGTTTTCTTACTTCTACCCGCTTCACGCCTGCTGCCATGATTAACTGCGTCAGGTATGACGGGTTTATGTCCCTTCCCATTTTCCCGGTCTGCCATTTTATGTATTCTTCCACCGCTGCCCTTGCTTCCCTGTCTGTAATGCTTGTGCTTGCCTGACTGTTTCGGTTTATGTAATATGTCAGGTCTATTTCAAACGGGTCTTCCTCCGGCATTGATACCGTGACAATATCCGTCAGCGGGCGCACGTCGGAAGCGTTCAGGGCGGCTTCTATTTCCTCCAGAACTGCCTGCGTCGGCTGTTCCCCGCCTTGTAACAATACCCTAATATCTACCACCCCGGCTTCCGGGCTTGTTGCCGCAACGTCAGCTATTGCCGTGCTGACTGTCTTTGTGTGATAGATATAGCCGTTTATTGGACCCGCTGTTGAAAAGCTCTCCATGCTCTCCCTCATGCGCTCATAGTATGAAGTGTCGTCTTCCTCTCCTGCGCCGCCCTCTGTCTTTGTCACGTTTTCAGCTTTTAAATAATAGTCGTAAACGTCAACAATTTCTTTCACCTGCCCAGGCGCAAGGTTATTCCCGACAATTCCCGCTGTCTGGCATTTCCCGTTGACTTCCCCGTATGTTTCCCCGGCTTTTATTTCAAGCTCTTCCGTGGTTTCAAATGTGATTTCCCCGTCAAATGTTATCCGTGTCCCCTGCGGGACAATTACGCTTTGATTCTGCGCCGCCGATATGTAACAACGGAATTTTGCAACGGCAGGCGTGGCGGGCAGGCGTTCAATATCCTTGAAAAGCTCCGCAAGGCTGTCTAAATACTCCCCCTTTGCATACCGGGGAACATTCTTTTTTGCCGTTTCATTTATCAGCACTCTTTGTTGTACAATAATAGCGGCGCACCATGCAATAAAAAGACGCTCCGGGGAAGCCGGATAAACTTTGTATTTTTCCCGTTTCCCCTGCTTCACCAGCTCTTTGTTTACCAGCTCTTCATAAAGCGCAATCATATTGCTTTCAATCGTTTCTGTGTCCGTTTCCAGAAACTCAATGTCCGGGTATTCCCTTTCAGGTTTCTTCATTTTCCGTCTGCACCCCCTCTATTTCTATTATTGGTATCAGCTTCCCCGTGAAAGCATTTTCTTCAAAGGTTATATCCCCCAGAATCGCCCGTGGCTCATATTCTTCAATCTGGTCATGCAACTGCCCCACCATGATATTTTTTACTACGGGCAACGGTCTTCCTATCAACTGCCCCGGAAGCCCTAACGCCCGCAGCAAAGGGCAGGTATTTTCCCATGTGTCTATTATGATTGCTACATTCTGCAATACTTCCTGATATTCATTTTTCGGGGATAGGTCAATATTTTTTAGTAGTGTTCCGTCACCTCTGATAATATCCATCTTTATCACCTTTTCGGGTACTCTTTCAGGGTCACTTTTATGTTTGCCGCCCACAAATTCCCTTTGTTGTCGAACCTCTGAAAGTCAACCGTCCCTTTCTGCATTACCCACTTGTAACTGCCGTATACCTTGCCGCCGATTACAAGCCGTTCTGCGTATCCCTTTCGCACCATCTCCCGCAGCTTTTTTATTTCCTTTAACGGGTTTACCCCTAAAAATACAGAAAGCGTCATAGAAAATGATATGCTTTCAATCCCCGGTCCCATGTATTCTAGCAGGTCAGCTTTTATGTGCCTGTCATGCGTTGCGTAATCAGCGGAAAAATCCCAGTTCATGCCGTCAAATGTTTTTACCGTATTTTCCGACACGCTGAAAACAAGGCTCCCGAAACTTCCGATTTTTGCCATTACATCACCTTCCCTACAATGTACCCTTCCCCGTCGCCGTCAGGAATCATCAGGCACAAAACAAGGTCCCCTACTTTCGGGACCCACTCTGTTATATATGCTTCGTGGAAATGCCCTGCTTCCGTTTTTGTTTTATTCCCGGCTTTGTCCTTTTCCCCCGGAACTACTATTCTGGGTCTGACTAATATGTGAAGCTCCCCTGACACAATGCCGCCTTTATCCCCGAACTTCACCCGTGCTTTCATGGTTCCGTCATTCACGCTCTGCACGGTCCCTTTCCGTATCATGTTTTTTAGTTCGTTCATATCTGCCATTAATACCCCTCCAGAACCTGTTTTAAAGAAAGGTCTACCGTGTAGCCCCCTGTCAAGCTGTGCTTCGCCTGCGTTACCTTGTATTTTCTATCGAACTTCTGAAAGCCTTTTAATTTTACGGTCATTCCCGCTACAAATGAAACGTCGCCCACTACCTTCAAACTTGCTGTAAATTCCTGCGTGTTCTTTTCCCGCAGGCGTTTTTTTGCCAGCGTCTTCGCTTCCTCCGTGTTCCTGACTTTTTCGTTTATCTCCAGAACCTGCCCTGTCCCCGTGCTGCTGTCCGGCGTGTATGTATATTCAATGGTTTCTTTGCTGTCCGGGTCTGTATAAGAAACATGACAACTTGTGTACGCCGTATCTGTCAGGCTTGTTCCCAGTTTGTAGGATATAATATTTTTATCCCCGTATTTGAAAGTCTTTGCTGCGGGTTTTGCGTCATACTCCGCAGCGTCATATATTACAATTTTCAGCGTTGTCACTTTCAACGCCATTCCTGCGGCGTGGCATAGCTCCTGCAAAAACTTTACGTCCGACGTTTGCACCTGCTCTTTTCTTTTGAATGTCGGATTGTCGCTTGCTTCATACATCAGGGAAAGCCCGCTGTCACCCGCTATTTGTTCCCCTATTGCTTTTAACGTGATATTTTCCCACGCCCTTGACTTTTTCTCTATCCGCATTGTGGAAGTGTACGGAATAGACGTGCTTTTCACGGTTACTTTTGTGGGCGGTCCTGATACGTCGATACCGTCTATTTCAAAAGTCCCGATATTCAAAGTTGCGTCTTTCCCTGTGTCGTTCCAGTTCTGCTGGACAAGAACCGCCGTTACAAGTTTCGGCTTTGCCCCCTGCTTCACTTCCTCCACGGTTTCAACTGCTGTACTCTTTGCCGTGCCGCCTGTCGTTATCCTGAATACCTGCCCCGGATAAATCAAATTCGGGTTCGGTATGTTGTTTTCTTGTGCAATCTGCGGGTACTTTGTCCCGCTCCCTAAATACTGTGAAGCAATCGCCCACAATGTGTCACCCCGCTTCACAACATAATTTATTACTTCTTCTTTCTGAACCTCTTTCACAACCTGCTTTGTTGTTTTTATGATTGTCGGCTTTACTTCCAGCCAGTCCCCCATCAGGTTCCGTTCCCGGTCTTCATACACAATTTGAAAATCATCTGTGCTTCCGTCTTCATTGTCCGTATAACTTGCGCTCACTAAATGCAACGCTATATTCTCTGGCACGTCTACATTTTCAAATTTCAGCTTTAGCACCACCCGCCGTGCAAGTCTTTTGTCGCTCATTAGATTAACAACCCCCTTTTCCACGGCGGCAGCTCCATACTTTGTTTTTCCTCCACTTCCGGGATAGTCAGAACTACCCCGGCAGGGAAGATAAACATTGCGGCATAGTCGGCATTAGCTTTTATCAATTTGTCCGTATGAAGGACGCTGCCCATCTGCGTGTACGCTATCTGGTCCCACATATCCCCGGATATTGTTGTATATGTCTTACTCATGCCTTGACCGCCTTTCATCATCATTTCTTTTGTCCAGAAGGTCTTCTACCTCCTGCAACAAGTTTCTATTGTTTTCCTCCAGCTTCTCTTCCAAGTCGCCCGCTTTGTCGCCATCAACGTATATTGTCGGATTGCTGTTGATTGTTACGCTATTCCCGCCGCCCGTTCCTGCGCCGCTCACTACTTCTGGCGGCTTTACTTCCGGCGCATTGTTCGTGGTATTGTAGAATACCTGTGAAGCCGTCTGCCCGGCTCCTGCCGCCTGCGCCACCTGTCCGGCTGCGTTCTGTGCGCTGAATATGTCTTTTGTCTGTTGCGCCGTGTATACCGTCATTCCTGGCGCATTTGTTATCAGCTCTGGACCCTCTTCACCTGCAATGAATGTGTCCGGCGTGTTCTTTGTTCCTTTTGCAAAGGTCGGAAGTGTCGGAATGTTTATGCCCTTCCCTCCTACTCCCGGAACCCAGTCTGGAATCTTAATGCTGTTCAGTGCTGAAATAGCTCCGTTGATAACGCCTATAATTCCATTGATAACGCCCGTTGCTATGGACTTTAGCCCGTCCCACGCTCCTTGAAATACCGACTTCACGCCCTCCCAAGCTGCGCCCCAGTTCCCGGTGAAAACTCCCGTGATAAACTGTATCAGCCCTTGAAAAATCTGCGTTGCCGCCTGCACCACACTTCCAATCGTTGTGAATACTGTTTGAAATACAAAAAGCACCTGCGGCAAAACCGCCTGTACCGTTGTAAGAATCTGTGTCAAAATCGGCTGTATGATAGTCCATATTGTCTGGAAGACGGTCTGCACTACAGGCAAGACTGCTGAAAGAACCGTTGTTATTATGGTCCCTAGCTGCTGTATGCCCTGCACAATGAACGGAAGTACCGTTGATACGATAAAGTTAAAAACTTCGCTGATAATCGGTAAAACATACGTTTGAATGAATGTTATAACTTCGCTGATAATCGGCATAATGCCCGCAATAAAACTTCCTATGACCGGGATAATGCCGCCTATGAAGTCCGCTATTGCCTGAAAAATCTGCATTACCACCGGGGCTGCTGACTGTATGCCGCTGATAATTCCCGGAATGACCGTTGTAATCAGCACATTCAAAAACTGTTCGACAACCGGGACTATATGCGTTGTCACAAACCCTACAAACTCCCCTGCTGCCGCTACAACTTTCTGGAAAACGCCTGCAAAGGTATCAAATACCGCAACGCCCTTTTCCCCGAAAATCTCTTGTATCTTGTCCCTTGCCGCACCCAGATTTCCGTCTGAAAAAACGCCCTTGATTGTTTCGCCTACGCTTGTTACTACTGCAACAATTTTGTCGAATATCTCAAGCCCCTTTTCTCCGAAAATATTTCCTACTGCTTCCCGGACTTTATCAAAGTTCTTCCGTAATAGCTGTACTGCCGTAATAACCGCAGTTACCACGCCTACTACGGGCAAAATCTTTCCTGCAATCCCTCCTAACGGTCCCAGAAGCGTCGAACCAATTTTTCCCAACGGTCCTAACGCCTTTTTTATGATGTTTCCTACCGGGGCAATGAATGACCCGATTTTTCCAAAACTGGAAGCAACCACCCTTCCGATTGACCCAAGCGGGGAACGTGCGACAATTCCGCCTATTCCTGACAGTGCCTTTCCAAGTATGCCGCCGATACCGCTAAACGGTTTTGTGATGAATCCGACAACTTTTGAACCTATGCTGGAAAGCCCGATTGCCTTTATCTTGAAAAGCTCCAGAACTCTCTGTGCGTCCTTTATCCCGCTTGCTATGTTCAGGAACCCCAGTTTTGCGGTCAGCCCTGCAATTCTCATTCCTGCAAGTGCCGCCGCTACTTTTAGGACTGTTTGAACCAGCTTCGGGTTCGCCTGCGCAAATTCTGAAACTTTTATCACGACCGCAGCCACCTTGTCTGCAAGGTTCCCGACAATCGGCAGAAGGTTTTGACCCAGAACAATACCTAAATTTGCGATACCGTTCTTTGCCTTTTGCATTTTCGCTTCCGTGGTGTTTTCCATTTTCGCAAACGCTTCTTCCGTTGCGCCTGCGCTCTCAACCATTCCTTTTACAGATTCGTTGAATCCGTCCGCACCGTTCGACAAAAGGGAAACTGCCGCTTTTCCTGCTTCTGCGGACCCGAACACATCAGACAGGCTTTTCCCGCTGCTTTCTGCCGCTTCCTGCATTATTCCCAGAACGTCGCCCAGGCTCTTCCCGTCTGCCATCAATTCCTTGAAGCTCTTCCCCGCTGTCTGCCGCAAAAGTTTGTCTGCTGTAGTCCCGGACTTTCCAAGCTCATTCAGCATACTATTCATGTAAGTTGTGGTTTCTGCTGCCGCAATACCTTTGCTGGTCATGATTGCATAACCAGCCCCAAGCTGCTCTAATGCCACCCCGTTTGCGTTTGCTGTCGGTATGATTTTACCCATAACGCTTGACAGTTCGCCCACGGTCACTTTACCTTTATTTTGTATCTGAATAAGCATATCCGACACGTCGCCTACTTTTGACGCTTCCATTCCGTAAGCGTTTAGAATCGTCGTCAGAACGTCCAGCGTCTGCGAACTTTCCGCAAATCCCGCTTTTGCAAGTTTAGCTGAATTGCTAACAAAGTTTACTGCGTCCCCAGTCTTCTGCCCCGCTGAAATTGCATTGTAAACATCATCTGCAATAGCTTCGGCAGCAATCCCCGTCGTGTTTGACAGCTTCATGATTTCACTTGAAAGCTGTTCAAGCGGCACTTGCTTTGTGTCTGCAATCGTCCCGACTTTCGCCATAGCGGTTTCGTATTTCTGCGCCGCCTGTACGGGTCCGGCGTATATCGCCGCCGCAACTGCGCCAACCGCCCCTATCGTTCCCATTAGCTGTGTCTTTGTAGCTGCTATATTCTCTTTTATTTTTGCCTGTTCGGAATTGATACGGCTTAAATTTTCTTGCGAACCCCGCAGCCGTTCATATGACCGTTGCAAGCGGGCGTTTGATTCTTCCAGATTGTCTGTGTCAATCCCTGCGTCCCGTAGCTCCTGCGCCATCCGTTCAAGCTGTTCTTCTTGTGAGTGTATGCTGGCAGTGGTCTGTCGTATCTGGTTTTCATTGCTTTTCAGGCGTTCGGTATTCCTTGCGACTTCGTTTTCTTCCTTCACAAGCTGCGCTGTCAGTTCTCCCGTTGCGTCGCCTGTTTCTTCGATTTTCGCCCGCAGCCTTTCAGCGTTCGTCTGGTGTTGCTGTATCTTCTGCGAAACTTTTTCATGTTCCGCTTGCAGTTTTTCCAGCTTCCCCCTCTGCTGCTCTATGGCGTTTGAAGCCTTTGTGTAGCCGTCAACCTTTGATTGCATGGAATTTACGCTTTTTATGCTGTCCTGCAACTTGCGCTGTGTTTCAATCGCACCTTTGAAAGTGCTGTTGAAATTCCCGCCCAGTGACGCTTTCAGCTTAAAAAGAAGTTCAAATTCCTTCTGTGACCCTGCCAATCGCTTCCACCTCCTATCACTTTTTATGTGTTAGGCGTTCCCGCTCCCGTGCATCTTCCCTTTCTACTTCATTCACGCTTTTAATCCAGCGGAAAAGTGCGGAAAGTGTAAGCTGCATAAAGAACGGTATAGGCGTGTTAGAAGCCCTTGCCAGTCTGTAAGCCTGTTTTCTGATAAAATTTCCGGGGCTGCTTACTTTTAATAGCCCGATTCTATTAAAAAACTTCTTGCCTGATTCTTGATTTTCATGTACTCCCCAAGAGGAAGCCGCCTGATTTCATCAGCCCCCACGCCTGCTGCACGTGCGGCAAGCATGGTCTGGAATACAGACGACACTTCCGGGGTCAGAACGTATTTGTTCTGGTCCTGCAATTCCTCTTCTATCGCTTCTACGTCTTCCCCTGTCAGCTTTTCAAAGTAGAATGTCAACGCCTTGTGCTTCTCTCCGTTAATCTCAACCGGGGCTTTGAAGGTGTGCGTGTAGTTCAGGCTGGTCTTTTTCTCTTTCTTCTTGTCTTCCATGCTGACAATCCCGGTTTTCTGCGCTTCCTTCATTTCCTCCGTGAACTCTTCCTGCTGCCCCTGTACAACCTTGTTATCTTCCATCTTTTTACCTCCTAAAAATAGGCAGATAAAAACCAGCGGACCCTTCCGCTGGCTCTCTGCCTTTCCCTTTTTTATTTGCCCAGTGCCCTTCTTACGTCGCTAAGATAATCTGTCCCGTTGATATAATAAATAAAGTTCAGCGGGTCAATTTCAATTACCTTCTTCCCGTCCAGATACAGTGCATAGTATGAAACGGCATATTCTCCGCTTGCGTCCGCTGCGGAAGCTGCCGCAAGTTTTCCAGGCGCAAACTTTTTCGGTACAACCTTCATAATGTGCTTTGCTGCAACCGTTTCAATTTTGCCTGTCTGCGTGTTCCTTACCTGTTGCGCCGCCCGCAGGTCAATATTATGTATTCTCGGTTCTGCCAGCCGGATTGCCGCTTTCGTGACCGTTCGGAAGTTCAGCGTCAGTGTCATTGCTTCGATATGTCCCAATACTACCGCTTCAACATTCCCGGCAATCCCCGCCCCTGTAATCTCTTCCGCAAGGTTCGACACTTCCGGCAGCGTCGCTTCTGACATTCCCAGATACTCGTTTGCGTCCTCATATACTCTAAAATTTATAACAAGTTCATCAATCTTCGGCATTTTTTAGCCCTCCTTCCTTATGCTGCCAGCAGGCTTGACAGATAGGAAATATCATATTCAAGCACATATTCCATAAGCCGCAAAGGTGAAGGTGGCGTAATGTAGATATGGAATTTTGCCTTTCCTGACATTAACGCTGTCAAGCTGTTTTCCTCTTCCCGCAGTTCTACACGCCCGCCCACAATCTTTTCATCTGCCGTCAGTGCCGCCAGCCAGTCATTGATACCCTGCAAGATTGCGTCTATCAGCCGCCGTGTCAATTTTCGGTCAATGTGTGACCAGTAAGAAAGCGTGACTGTTTTTGCAACCCATTTGAACATACGGGAAATGCAATAGAAATAGTCAACCGGGTCTGTATTCGCCGGGAAACAAGCCGTATAATCTCCCCAACTCACAAAACCGTTAATAAAGTTCAGCCCCGTAATAACCCCGTTGTCATTCAGGAAATTCGCTTTCTGCACGTCAAGCACGACTTCTTCACCGTTTGCCAATACCATGCTGTCAGCCTGCAAGCTCTTGTTTGAAGCACTTTCGCAGGGGGTCCCGTCGCCCAGTGAACCGTCGTTGTCCGTCCGTGCCATCAATCCTGCCTGCTGCGTCGAAAAGTTGAAAACCCTGTCACCCAGTTTCAACTTCGGGAAGCATACTAATTCATTCGGCTTCATGAAGTTCTTTGACTGCTTCCATGCCGGAACTTCTGTGTAATATGTCGCACCGCTCCCTTCTTTCGTGTCTACGTCCAGAAGTGCGTCCGCTTCAAAAAGCCCGTTGATATTTTCGCCCTTTGCTGACATTACCGCTGCCACCTCCTGGTCATGTGACCAATTCGGACACAAAATCAGGTCAGGAACAATCCTGTATTTCGGGAAGCAATCGTCAATCAGTTCAAGCCCCGTTGTCTTGTGCGTTGCTATGCTGTAACCTCCGATAATATCGGCTTTTGTCACCTTTGACGGGTCAACCTCCTTACATGATACCGTCATTTCCCCTGTCGTGTCCTCCACAAACTCAACAATGCAGGCTGTGTCATTGTAGAACACTTCAAAGTCTGTGCCTTTTTCCTTCCCTTCAATCTCTACGCTTTCCGCAAGCGTTTCAAGCGGAAGCGCAATCTGGTTTTCCGCAACTTCGTATTTCTTCCCGCTCACTTCCTTTTTGTGCTTCGACGGGTCCAGAATGTTCACGAAAAACGCCGGGGACTGCTGATATAAAACAAACTGCGTGTAGACTGCTTCTGAAAGCCCGTACCCCTCCCAGTTGTCGGAATATCCCAATGCTTTCACGGCTTCTTCATAGTCATTCGCCATGATAACGTCGTTCACCTTCCCGCCTACCATATGCGCCGGGGCAGCTCCTACCACAAACGGAATCCCCGTTGCTACGACTGTAGGACTTCCGACGCTTGTTTGCTGCTTTTTCGTGTCAATTCCATGTGTAATATCAGCCATCTTTTACTCCTCCTTCCTCTCATTTGCGGCAATGGAAGAAACAATATCCGTGTAATATTTGTTCAGAATGTTTCCTGCCGTTGCTGCCCTGTCCTTTTTCTCTGCCAGCTTTTCAACCGGGACAAGCATTTTCCCCACAAGCGGGTACTTCTCCAGAACCGCCGCAAGCTCTTTGTCTATTTCCTCCCTTGTCCCTATCAGGATTTTATTTGTTTTCAGAAGTCCGGCAGGCAGCGACGGTCCTATATATGCAAGCGTCACTGTTTCCCTTCCTTCTTTTTTCCCTCCTGTGGCTTCGTTATTTGCCCCAGAATCGGTTTTTTTGTCGTTCGTGGTATTATTTACCGTCTTTCCCTTTTCTGCCGCTCCTGCGGCTTCTGTGGCGTTCTTCTTTACTGCCATATGTCCGTTACCTCCCTTTCTATTGTCGGTATTGACCAGTTAGTTATCATTTCACCCAAATAATAGGGCTGTGTGCTGTCCGGGTACACAATGTATTCAAGCGGATATTGCAGCACGAACCGTTCACCGATAACCCCGGCTTTTTCCAGTTCGCTCCTGATACGCAAAAGCACGTTCAGCACATCAAAAGAACCTTCGCCGCCGTCCTCTGAATACGTTGCAACCACTATCCGTATTTTGCAGTCGCTTTCCTGCGGCTCCCCGTTCTCCTTGTCGTCCTTCCCTGTCAGGAATTGAAGAAGGATATACGGGACTTTCTCTGTCTGGTCTTCTTTTTTGGGAAGACGCATTTTGTAAACGTCTGCCGCCCGTTCCTTCACTTCCTGCGGGTTTAGGTTCCTTACCTTCACTTGCAGTTTAATGTCTGCGGTTTTCTCTTTCACAAACTCTTCCAGACACTCTAACAAATTTATAGCGGTCATTCCTCTAACCTCCGTAACCGTTCAAAATGCGTTCAATTTCATGTTCCAGCCGTTCGTTTACTACCGTCTGCGCTTCTTCCTCCAGCGTCTGCATTATGTTTTCATTTTCTACCATCTGCGCCGTTGAAAGTCCCATAAGCTCTTGAACGGGAAAACGCTTTGATGTTTCACGTTCAAAAACTCCCGTTCCATATTTCAAATTTGCAATGAACGCTTCTTCAAACTGTGTGCCGCCGCCTTTTTTTACTGCTGCCTTTACCCGTCTTCCTACTCCGGGGGCTTTCGGCGTTACTTGAAATTTGTATAACGGTATCTTGCAGCCTGCGAACGTCACAACGCCTGCAAGGTTACTTGTGCTTGCCTTGCTTACCTGCATATTTGCCGCCGCTGTAAATGCGCTGCTCTGCACGGTATACACTTCTTTCACCCGTTTTTTTGCCCCGGTCTTTACCCGTGACAATCCCCGGTTTATTGCGTTTGACAGCGCACGTTCCGCACCTTTCGGAACTCCTGCCAGAATACGCTCCACCCGTTCTATCGCTTCCGCTGATACTTCAATCATTCTGTATACGCCCCCAGTTCAAGCACGATTTCCCCGGCTTCATAGCTGCTTTTTTCAATCACATAAGAAGATACCGCCCCGGCTTCCTCTATCTCGATTTCATGCCCTTTTTTCGGCACAATGCCCATATCTGCATGGGATATATAAAGCATTGCTTCCGCTCTATATATCCCCTCTGCATTATCGCCGCCCGGCTTCTGCCTGTCTGTCCCTGTCAGGTGGTCAAGCACGGCAGGGACTTCGTACTGCTGCCCGTCGTACCATATGCACATCATTTCCGCAAACTCTCCGGGGTTATGGAATGTTTTCAGGTCTTCTATTATCTGCGCTTTGAAGTCCATTATATTACCTTCGCCACAAACCAACTGTCTACGTCGTGCGGCACGGACAGCGGGGCAGAAGACAACTGCAAGAACCTTCTGGCTGGCTTTCTCTTTACCCATGTATCAGGCACATATTTTCCCTCTACCGTGCGGAACTCCTTTGTATTTTCATCAATCAGAGTTATTGCGCCGTAATACATGGAATAGTTTGCATTGCTGCTGATAAGAACAAGCTCACCTTCCGGGACAAGCGGTTTTTCCGTCGCTTTCTTCGGGTCCGGGTCTGTCCAGTCGTCAAGATACCATTCGTTGTATGTGTAAATGTCAAGCCCTAATTCGTGAATGGTCCCGATATAGGTTACGCCGTTCGGAAGCTGCCGTGGCTGAATGACAGCAAGGTTATAATTTTTCACGTCCAGCAGGCTCTTTACCTTCTCATGGTTGACAAATACCGTTGCAACATCATCTGACATAATGCACATATCGCAATTTGTGAATCCTGTCTGCTGTACTTTCTTGTGCCACCGCTTCAAGTCTACTATCGGGTCAGAATCCTTCCCGGTCCACTTCTTTGCTGCCGTCGTGATTTCTTCCCGGTTCGTAAACTTGAAGTCAATTACTTCGTTCAGCCCCTCCCCGATAATCGGGATTTTCCCCATGAAGATAGACTGCACACACATCAGCTCTTCCCGGCGTGTAATCATTTCCCGCAGCTCCACAAAGTCACTTGACATTTTCAGAACTGCACGTTCCGCAGGGGTTCTTCCTGAAACAATGCTTTCCCCCGGCTGTCGCTTTAACAGATTGTCAACCGTTGTAATTTTATCAGGCGCAACCAAAGGCGGCTTGTAGCTCTTTGTTTCATACCCTGTATTTGCCACGGTTTTCCCGCCGATAAGTCTATGCACATACGGCGCAACCTTGCGGGAACCCTTTACAAAGTCCACGTCAACCGCTTCTGTTACAAAAGTTTCTTCATGCTTGAAGAAAGTGCTTCTGAAAAACGTATGCACCGGGGGCATTTTAGAAACTACCCGCCCCATTGTCCGTGGGTCATAAATACTTACTGTTTCATTTGCCATCTTTTTATCCTCCCTTTTAACCTAACTTCCGCAGGAAAATTGACATTTTCCGCAGGGGTCCTTTTATGTCTTCTACCGTTACGCCATTCGGCAGGTTCAATGCTTCCTGAAAAAATTCCCCCGTCATGTAATATACAACTGGTTCATCTGCTGCCGCCGCCGCTGCCGTAATTCCCACAACATTTGCTGCCGTTTCTGCTGTCACCGCAACAATCTTTCCTTCTGCGTCTTCCGCTACGGGCATATGTTCTGCAAGCTCACCGCCTGCCGTCCCGCTTTCGGTCAGCGTCTGGAAGTCGCCAGCGAAAAAGTTTTTCGCTTCACACGTCCTTGTTTCAATTTCGTACATTCCCATTGTTGTCCCTCCCTTTATTTCACATCAGGAAACAAGCGGTCAATCGCTTCATTAAAGGGGTCTTTCCCTTCGCCGCCCTTCTCGCTTGCGCCTGTGCCTACGTCAGAAACGTGGCTGTCTGTTACGTCCTCTTCCCTGTTTTGCAGGTATGCGCCGCCCTGTTTCTTTTGTTCCATCACAATCTGCAATGCCATTTCCCCGGCAGAAATAGGGTTCACAAACTTTGCGTCATGCACAATGCTTTCAAACCCTCCCACCGCTGCGTCTTCCAGTGCCTTGATACGGTTTCTTTCCTCTTTCCGGGCATTATCTTCTATTGTTGCCGTCAAGTCGGGGTATGCCGCTTTCAATGCTTCAATCGTTGTGATTGCGTCTTTCGGTTCCATCTTTTTTTCCTCCTTTTTGGGTTTATTTTCCGGCTGTCTGCCGTTTTGCAAACCTCCCGGCGTTGCTTCCGGGCTGTTTAACAACATTTTAGGAACGGTCTTGAAATTCCCCATGTCAATCGGTACAGAATTGACAATGATTCTTCCTGCGTTTTCAATGACCGTCTGGGCTTCCTCAAACATCAGTTCATCACAAAAACCGTTTTCCACCGCTTCGTCGCCCGTCCACCATGTTTCATCTGACATAAAGCCGGATATTTCATCAGCCGTCTTTCCCGTTTTTACAGAATAGGCGTTTATGATTGATTGTTTTATCACCTTCAATTCCTGCGCCATCTTTTCAAAGTCTTCTGCCCTGAACGTATCCCAGACGGTCATTGCCGGGTCATGAATCATGAATACGCCGTTTCTCGGTATCTTTATTGTGTCGCCTGCCATTGCGATAATCGTGGCGGCAGAAGCTGCCCACCCGTCAACCTTCACTGTTATTTTTGCGCCGTGGTCCTTCAACCGTGTATAGATTGCGTTCGCTGCGAACACATCACCGCCGGGGCTGTTGATACGCACTACTATTTCCGGCACGTCCTCACCCAATGCCGCAAGCTCCCTGTTAAACTGTGCGGGCGTTACCCTGTCTTCCCACCAGCTCTGCTGGCTGCTGATAGTCCCGTATAGAAGCAATTCAGGCGGCTTTGTCGCCGTCCCCGGTACAAAGTCCCAGAATTTATTCTGTGTCACTCCGAACGGGCTTTTCTCCCTGCTTCCCGTCGCCGTCTTTCTGTTCGGCTGGCTCTCCGGGCTTTGTCCCGTTGTCGTCCTGCTGTTCTGCTGGTTCTCCGGGCTTTGCCCCGTTCCCCTGCTGCCCGGCTGCGCTTCCGGGTTTTTGTTCCCCTGCGTTGACAATTTTCTTTACCTCCTTTAGTTTCTTTTCTTCCTGCTTTAGCTGTTCGCAATTACTGTAAAAGTCGCCGCCAGCCATCTCCATTGTTTCTGCGCTTCTTGTGGAAAAGCCGTTTTCAACCCTTGTTACCGCCGCCCCTACTTCCTGCACCGGGTTCAGAAGCCCCCGTGCCGGTCCGTTCCACTGCGCTTTGCAGTATGCTTTCCGGCGCAACGGGTCTGTGAAGAATCCGGGGGCTTTTATCCTGCCTTTCGCTACCGCTTCCGCAAGCCATTCTTCATATACGGGCTGGCAAAAATCGTTCGCCATCCATGCCCGGTACATTTTGAACATTTTCCACGCTTCTTCTAAAGCTCCCCGGCTTGCAGAATAGGAACTTGTGAAATGCTTTAAAAGCAATTCATACGGAATTTCAAGTGCTGCGCCTATCTGTCGGCAGATAGCTTCCACAAAACCGCTAAAATTTTTGTTCGGTCTTCCGGGGTTTATATCATGCGCCTTTTCCCCTTCTGCAAGGTCAAGTATTGCGCCGGGTCCCAGTTCAAGACTGTTTTCGTCGTCTTCGTCAATCAAGTCTTCTTCCGCTATGCCGGACCCTACAGGCTCCCCGTCTTCGTTTGATTCTTTTTCTATAAAGACAGTGAAAAGCCCCGATATAACCGCCGCTATCAATTCAGCGTCCGTGTACCGTCCTAACTGCTTCAATGCTTCTATGACCGGGGCAAGGAAGGGAACGCCCCGCCGCTGGTCTATCCTCTCCCGGCACATCAAATGCAGCACGTTCTTTCTTCCTGTCTTTTCCCCGTATGCTGCTACCCTCTGCCACTCCATGCGCTCATTTGCGTATGACAACGGGTGGTGTTTTGAAAAGTGATATGCTACCACCTCCCCGTCTTTGTCTACCTCAACGCCCCCGACAATCTGATTGTCGAATGTGTCAAAATTATTCGGGCTTGAAAGTCGGTCAGCTTCTACAAGCTGCACCCGCAAATCATAGGGCTGGTTTTTCCGCTTCTTTGTCGGAAGCAATACAAGCGTGTCCCCGGAAGCAAGCCAATTCAGGAAAGCCAACTGTTGCAACTCATAAAAATTGTCAATCCTTGCCATGTCGCAATCCGGGCTTTCTGCCCACAATGCCCATTCCCTTGTTATTTCTTTCTCTAATTGCTGCGCCTGCGCCGCTGTCAGCTTCAATGCTTCTGCGTCCACCGTTGGTTTTAACATCAGCCCCCGCCCGACAACATTTGTACGCATTGTTTTTACTGCGCCCGTTGCAATCGGTACGCCCATGTATAAATCACGGGAACGCTGCCGCAATATATAAAGATTGTCGTTTATGTCTTCACGGGCTGAACCTCCTGCATAATTCCACCCGATTAAAGACTTTTTTGTTGTGTTTGCGCCGTAATTGCTGTAACCGCTGTTCAAAATCTGCATTTTCTGTCTTGCGGCAGTTCTTTTCAATGCCGTCTGCGGCGCAATCGTGGCAATTACGCTGTCTATTGCCCTTGCTATGCCGTTCAATCCTTCACCTTCTCCCGTTTTATGGCATGAAAAAAGCACTGTTTCCAGTGCTTTCTTGCTGTTTTTTCAATCTTACCAGTTTATATAATATCAGCTTTTTCCGTGCAAAAAAAGGAAATAAAACGGCATTTCGGGCAATCGTGGGAAATTGCGGGCAATACCGGGCAATTTTACAAGTCCCGTATCACTCCCCGCTTTATCCTGTTTCTTCCTCCCTTGCGCTGCACATTCTCCAGCTTCTGTACTTTCCCGTTCCAATACTCTATAGCGTTCCTGATTTCTGTTAGGTTCGCCCGTGTCAGCGTCCGGGAACCGATTGTATAGCTCTGTCCCGTCGCAACTGTCATTTCCGCTTCCAGCCATACGTCTAAATGCTTTTGCGCTGTTTCAAGTGTAATTCCTGCCATTACAATATACCTCCGTTGCTTCTTCTCTTTTTTCTTTTCCTTCCTGCCGCCGCTCCTGCTGCCGCCGCTTTCTTTTCCTCCGGCTTCTTCAACGGAAGCTGCGTGATTTCGATTGCCGCCGTTGCATAGTTCCGGCAGTCTAACGCTTCATTCCTTTTGTGTTCCCCCTTGTCCTTCAGCTCCCATGCAAAGTACGGTCTTCCCATTTTGTACCGCAGTACCTTTTTTTCGGAAGTCAGCCCTTTAAAATATTTTTCGTCGTACCCCTTCCCCTGTTCTAACGGGAAATGACAGTACCCCGGACCCGGCGTTTCAAGTTTCAATCTGTCCATCAGCCAGCTTTTCCCTGTGTCAACGCCTATCGTGAAAAGGTATGCTTGTTCACGATTGCTTTTTGACGGTTTCTGTATGTACGCCGCTGCGCTGTCGTTGCTTCCCTTGATTGCAAACACTTTCCTGGCAAACCGTTTTTTGCAGAATTTATATACCCTGTTTGTGAAATGCCCGCCGCTGTCCATGCAGGTACAGACAATTTTCAGCTTTGTCCCGTCTTCCTTCGTGAAGGTCTGTGAAAGAAATGTGTCTAATTCCTCCCAGATTTTATCCCCGTGCAAGTCCCCGTATATTGCGGCGTACTTTATGCCCCAACTCTCATAATCAGGACCCCACCCGACAACCTCAATTTCAAACCTGTCGTCCTGCGTATCAACTCCCGCTGTCAGGTACAGAACTTCTTCCGGGACTTCGCAACTATAGTATTCCCTGCGGTTCAAAAGTACGTCGTCGTCTACGCTTTCCCCGTCTTCTTCCCATGTCTGCCCCATCTCGGTATTTGTCCATACCTTCATTAGCTGCACATTCCCTTTTTTTACTTCCTCATTCGCTTCAATAAACTTTTCGACAACCTCTTTCCACGTTGTCAGTGTAGAAGCAAGTGTATTCAGGTGGAAGCCTTTCACCGGGTTTTCCGGGTCCTCATGTACAAATTTCCCTTCTGTATAGTGTTCCTTCCACTCCGCTTCGCTTGAAATGACACCGCATTTTTCGCAGGCATAGCGTATTTCTGACAGGTCGTTTTTATCATAGACAACATTTCCCCATACAAGCGGCTGTAATTCCCCGCAGCACGGGCAGGGCGTGTTCCATTCTCCCCGGCTGCTGTTTTCGTATTCAATTTCTATCCGGGAAGCCCCCTTGATAGTCGGCGTTGAAATATCCACCTGCTTTTTGTTCCAGTACGTCGTTTGCCGCTTTGCCGCAAGTAGAAGCGGGTCCCCCTCTGCCCCTGCGCTTGCCGGGTATCCGTCTATTTCATCAGCAAGAAGAATCCTGACCGTATGGCTCCTCAGTCCCGTGGGGCTGTTCGCTCCTGCAATCGTAACGAACCCGCCCGGAAAAATCTTGTGCGTGATTGTGTTCCCGCTGCTTCTTGATTTATCGTCTATGCGCTCCGCAAGTACAGGCGTACTCCGCAGCATTGGTGACAGCTTTTCTTTTGAAAATTTTTCTGCCATATCAATGGTGGGCTGTATAACCATTATCGGTGAAGGGTCGTAATGTATGTAGTACCCTATCGGGTTCAAAACCATTGCGTCAGTCTTCCCCACCTGCGCCGCTGACATAATCACAACTTTTTTTATTGATATATCCGTGATTGCGTCCATGATTTCTTTCTGGTACGGGGCTTTTGCTGTCTTCCACCTCCCCGGTTCCGCAGTCGTCCCGGCAGCAAGCCGCCTGAACTTGTCAGCCCATTCAGATAACGTCAGGTCTGGCGGCGGTTTTAGAACCTTGAATAGCCTGCGGAAAAGCTGCGCCGTGTTATCCCTCATCTTCCCCGCCCTCCTTCGTTATCCTGTCAAAATCAGATAATTCTTCCAGCGTTTCATCAATCGCCGCTTTCATCAGCTTAAATATTTCCGTCTGGTCTTTCTTCTTCGCAAGAATCGGGCTTAACTTTGCAGGGATAGCCAGAAGACGGGTCCTGAAATTTACAAGCGTATCTGTGACAATCTTTTCAATGTCTTCTGTCGTGTGAAGCTCATTCTTCCGCAACTGTAGTTCCAGCTCCTGATTCTCCCTTTTCGCCCGCACCAGCTTTGCCCGCTCCGTGTTGTAGTCCACCTTCTCTTCTGCTTCCGGGTTCTTCTGCCGCAGGAAATTTATATACTGCTTTGTCGCCGTCTGCAAGTCATACAACCCCGGCTTGTATTCGGTCAATATCCCTTTGTCCCGCAGCGTCCGCACGTTCCTTTCCGTCATGTCCAGATACCGTGCTATCGCCGCCGACGTGTACAACTTCATTTTTTGACGCACCCCCTTTCAAAATATTTCCCGGCAGAAACGGAAGCCGTTTTTTTCATTTCGTATCTAGGCAGGGTCTGGGCGTCCTCGTACCCGCATAGCTTCCAGTCGGCTGAAAGAACCTACACCCATTCAGTCGCCGTCCATCAAATCGTCAATGATTTCTTCCGTTTCATCATCAATAATGAACTCACCTGTTAATTTTTGTTTAGCAAGCTGATATTTTCTTTCTTCCAGCGACAATCTTCTTTCTTCCATCTCATATGACTTGATACTGTCTATCTGCTTTATGATACGTCCATGCAGGCGGTTCAGTTCTGCTTCTACCTTCATAGCTCTATCAAATGCACTTGATTTAATGATAGTCTTCATTGCTGTCTTTAGCTTCTCTGTACCCCCTTCCGGGTCCTGCACCTGCCCTGTGTCAATGCCGCTGTCCTGCTCTCCCTGTACCTCTTCAAGCGTCTTCGGTACTGCCATATGTACCAGCTTATCAGCATAGAAAGCCCCCTCCGCTTCCGGGGCTGTGTACTGCTTCAATAGCCCCTCCAGATATGCCTTGCGTACTAACAGGCTTTGCAGCTCCTCCGTCATTTTCTCTATGCTGCCGCCTGGCTTTACCGCTTTTATTTTCTCCGCTTTCTCCGGGTCTATGTCGTCAATCCCCGCTTGTGCAAAGGCTCCGTGTGTGACGGCGTTTTTATTGCCGTCCTTTTTAGGGGTCCTGCCTGCCGCATTTTTATTTCCCCTCTGCCCGCCCTTTTTCTTCGGGGCTTCTTTCAGGCGTTCTTCCCACTTGTCCTCTGATTTCCACTTGCTTATGCGGGCTTTCGGAACGCCTGCTGCCGCCGCAAGCTCTTCAAGCGTCATTTTCCCGCCGCTTTCTATGTACCTTTTCAAGCTCTGGTCCCGCTCCGGGTTCCTCTTTCTTCCCATGCCCTCTTTCACTTCCCTTCGTTCGTTTTCGCAGCTTTGCCCCGCCCTGATTTCGGAAATATAAAAAAATCAGGGTTTCAAAATCCCCGGAATATGAAGCCAGCCTTGCTTCCCCTGCATTTTGAAGCCCTGTTTCTTTCGCCTTATTATACCAGCTTTTTCCGTGCAATGCCGGGCAATCCTTCATTCCTTTATTTCGTATTCAGAAAGTATGCGGTTATTTTCAAAACCTTTCAGAAGCCGTTCCACCGCTCCGTCCCGGATATTTTTACACTGTCTTTCGCTGTAGTGCGTCCGCTCCGCTACCTGTTCCCACTTCATGCCGTGAAAATAATACCCGAAAACAACATTTTTTTGCTTCATTGTCAGCCGTGACACTTCTTTCAGGATTTCAACCTTTACTTTCTGCAATTCCTCTATTTCCTGCTGGTAACGCTGAATATCTCCCCGCACATACTCCGGGATATTCAATGCAAGCCGTTCTGTGGGGTCAGAATTTGCATATTTCCCCTTTGTTGTGTCGCTGTAGCCTATCCCCTGAATCGGATTGTAATATTGTTCTAAATCTGAAATAAAGCTGCGTCTTGACTTTATTTCTCCGTCAATCTCCGGGAACAATTCAAGCAATTTCAGGACTTTGTTTTTGTTCATGGTCTTTGCCATCCCTCTTACCTCCTTCTTTCCACACGGCAAGGGCAATCACCGTTTCCGGCGTTGCCCTCTCTCCGTTTTCTTTCATGTTTTCCATAACCTCCGCAATATCCGCAAGCAATCCCACTATGTTCAGCCTTCTTCCCTTCTTCTCAATTCCTGAACCGTAAATCCTATAATGCAATAATCGTCTTCAAGCCCTGTCCAGTCTTCCCATACATACGTTATTTCTGTTACAATCTCCCGCCCCGTGGTTCTTCCTGCCGTGTACTCCTGCATTACCACCGTATCTCCTACCCTGTACCCGTCATTCTTTAACAGATAGAATGTCAGCGTTTCACTTGCAATTTCATTGTACTTTGAACCCGCCAGCGTGATTTCATGCACCTTCTTTTCCGCTTCACTCGGTAACTGCTGCATTTTCTCTTCCTGCTGCTGTTCTTTCAGCTTCCTTGCCGTTTCCCGGTCAATTTCTGCCTGCTGTTCGTCGTACCGCTGTTCATCTGTCTTTCGGGCTTCTTCCCGGTTCACATAGGCATTGCAGGAAGTGACCGTGCTTTTCTTTTCGTGGCACGTTTCGTAATTTTCGCAGGAATAGCAAATTGAAGTGATATTTTCCGGCTGCGGGTCTTCGTATTCTTCCGGCTGGTTCATGAAGTCTTCCTGCTGCCCCTCTGTGGCTTCCTCTGCGCCCTCTGTGGGCGTTTCTTCCTCTTCTGCGTGTTCTTCCTTACCTTCCCCCGTTACGCCCGGCATAATGTCTTCTGTGAAGCTCATTTGCCCCGGCATTTCCTTTCCGGCTTCCTCCCTCTGCTTCATTTCCTTTGCTTCCATCAATGAAAGCGTCCCGGCTTCCTCCACCCTGTCCGCTGCTTCCTCCTGCCCCGCTGCGCTCATGCCGCACAACTCAACCGCTACAGAAACATTGATAACGCTTTCTTTAAAGTATTTCATCAGGCGGGCAGAAAGATTGTTATAAATGGACTTATACCGTCCCAGTTGCGCTTCCGTTGTCCCTGTTATCTCTGCAAGGACTTCACGGGTCCTTCCGTTCAGGCTGTATTCCTTTTTCAGCTCTTTTGCCAGTTCCTCTGCCTGAATTGCTTCCATCATCTTTTCCCAGTCGGTCTTATCCCGGAAGCGGTTTGCCATAATCAGTGCCAGGCGGTCCCGCACGTCCGCTTTTTTGAAGATACAGGGGACAAACCGCATTTCCTCTTTTCCCTCTTCTAACAGGGAAAGTGCCGCAAGCCGTCTTCTATGCCCCGCAATCACTTTGTATTTGCCGTTTTCCGGGCGGCTTACCAGTAACGGCTGTAATATGCCCACAAGCTCAATAGAACGCTTCAATTCGTCGTCTACATGATAGAAATTGTCTTTCGACGGTACAAGGTCATGAACGTCAATATTCATAATGGCGTTTTCCTCTGCCTGCTGCGTGGCGTTGTCCTGCTGCCCCGCTGCGCTTTCCTGCTGCTGTCCTCCGCTTACTTCCTCCAGCTCCTTTGAACGGCTGTTCAATAAGTCTGTCAGGTTGAATTTTGCTTTTGCCATCTCTTTTTCCTTCCTTTCCGTGTCCGATTCGGTCACATTTTCAGATATTCTTCAACCAGCTTTTTATAGTCCTGCGCCGCCCCGCAGCGGCTGGAATAAATCAAAATCGGCTTCCGCTCAAATGTACTGGGTTTCATTTTTGCCGTGCGTCTGATATGCGTATCAAAAAGCGGGTATTTATTGCATACTTGCAGATATTGTTCCCCCTGCTGGTCTGCTTCGTTCAGTCTGTCATACTGTGTAATGAAGCACCCCCGGAAGCACAATGCCGGGTTCAGCTCTTCCCGTGCGTTTTCAATCTGTTCTGTCAGCTCTTCCAGTCCATCAAGTGAAAAGTCGTCAATCGTAATCGGCACTATCACATCATCAGAAGCAACTAGCGCATTTATCGTGCTTATGTTAATATCCGGGGCATTGTCTATAATGCAGAAGTCGTATTGCCCCGCTACCTGCTGCAACGCTCTCTTGAACCGTGTCTGCTGCGGGCGGCTCTGGTCAAGCATTACTGACAGATTCGCCGTTGATAGGTTCATATTTGCCGTTATAATGTCTAACCCCTCATAGTCCGTATGCTGAATGACTGCTTCCATGTCAATTTTCCTGTCCGTCATTACCTCTGCAACGCCCGCTTTGTCATAGCTGTGGCGGTTAAAGAACTTTGAAGCGTTCCCCTGCTTGTCGTTATCGACCAGCAGAACCTTCTTTTTGTGTACGGCGTTCAGGATATGCGCCATATTGACGCTTGAAGTTGTCTTTGCAACCCCGCCTTTCAAGTTGATAACAGAAATTGTCTTCATGTGTCCTTCCTCCTTGTATCTGGTATGATATTTTTATTTTCCCAGTAGTGCGCCGGGCGGGAATCGGACCCGCCCCGCAGGTCTTCACACCTGCTACCCCTCTGCAGCTCCCGGCTCTTCTCCGAACAAAAACCCTTTGTCTACAAGAAATTTTATCCAGTCGCAGCCTGTCACGTCTTCTTCTTTGATGAATTGATAGAACGCTTCTTTTGTTTCAACTCCGTCTGCTTTCATGAAGCGTTCGGCGTTTTTTACTGCGTTTGTCTGAAAAACGTGTTCTGCAAAGAATATCTTTTCACATTCCCCGTAATCATTTACCCCGTATTCTCCCCGCTTCCCCGGCGTTCTCATTAGAACCTTTACAACGGGCTTTTTGCTCTTGTTTCCTGTTCCCTTGCTGATAACAACTGCTTCACTGAATAACCAGCCATTCCAGCCCCTTCTTTGCTGTGAAAACTGTGTTCTAGGAACCTCTACTAAATCCCCCGGCTTCAACTTGCTGTATTCTGCTTTTTTCATGCGCCCTTCCTCCTTGCGTCTGTTATTTCATTCAATGCGCCGGGCGGGAATCGGACCCGCCCCGCAGGTCTTCACCTGCTGCCCCTCTGCGGCTCCCGGCTCTCTTTATGCTTCTACCGTTTCACTTCCTGCAAAAAATACTTCCCTGCCGTCCCAGTTTTGTATTTTCACTTTCTTTTCTTCTCTCCTGCTTTCATTGTATCTTCCTGAATGGTGGATTGCCGCATATGTGATTGTTTTCGCCGTTCTCTTTACAATTTCAAATACAACTGCGTGTTCCCCGTATCTTTTGCCGACTTCAAATGTCCTCATTCTTTTTTCCTCCGTTTGCCTGATTGATTATGTATTTATTATATACTTGCGCAAGTATATTTTCAATAGGCAAACCGCACAATCTTACGCAAGTATATTTGTTTATTTTTTATACTTGCGTAAGATATACGGGTTTTCAGACGGTCAGCCCGGCTTCCTTTGCCGTTATCAACGGTATGTATTCCCCGGACCCGTCAAGCTCATATGTAAAAAGAACTCTGTTTTCCCTCTGGAAATGTGTGCAGGCAATGTCTGTTATCTTCGCATATGTCGTCATATACAACGCCCCTTCCTGATTCTTTCCCGCTGGTGTAATAACCTGAATTTTGTCCCCGATTTCATACGGGCTTCTTGCGCTAAATGCCGCCACCTGCATTGTCCTTTTCCTCCATCTTCTTTTCATTCTGTTTTCTGACATACCACGCAACTTCCCGCAGTATGATAAACACAAGCCCCGCTGCCGCTGTCAGCAAAATAACTGCTATCCCTTTCAGGAAGAATCCTATTGCTTCCGCTGCCGCTTCAATCAATATCACTTTTGCTTTCCCTCCTGTTCTTCTCCCTCATTTGCGCCCTTGCCCGTTCAACGGAAGGTCTTATTCTGTTTACCGTCTGCAACTGTCTTTTTAAAAGCGGCTTGCGCTTCTCCGGCTGTTCTGCCGCTTTCTGCTGCCGTACTCTCTGCAATACCTCCTGTTTGCTCTGGCAATGCCTGTTCTTTCTCTTCCTCACTTCCTTCGCCCTCCTATCTTCTTTTCTTTTTCCCGTATTTCCTTTTCTTCTTTGTCGCCCGGCATTTCAAGAAAACGTCTTCTTTCGCCTTTGCAACTTCTTTCTGTACCCGTTCATGATTTCTGTTGTCCTCTTCCTCCTGCACAACCTCCAGAACCTCTACCGCAGAAAGCGGGAATGTGTAAGTACAGCCAGGGTCATAGGTTCCCGCTTCCCAGTCAGCCTTGAAGCCCTCAAAATCATCTTCATAAGCGCAAAACGGGTTATATTGTTCCGCTTCATACATTGCAAGCATTACCCGGTTATCGTCTTCCTTCTTCCAGTTCCATAAGTGCCAGCTTTCGTGATTGTCATAGTCCCACATGCTTACCCATAGTTCTAATCCGTCCCACAATTCATCAGCTTTCTTCATGTGCTTGAACTGATTGGAAGTAAAGCCCTGCCCCTTGAACTCTTCCCGATAGTCCTTTACTTCCCTTCCTGCCGTATGAAGCCGCACAAATGCAACTTTCGGAAGATACGGCGGCTTTTCCCTGTCAACTTTCACTTTTCCTTCCTCCTGTCTATCCTGTAGGCAATACGCATGATTGCTTCCATTGATTTTTTTATGTTTGCGTCCGTGTCTGCCGTAATACTTAACACGCCCGCTATATCCCGCAATTCCTCTGCGGTTTCTTCGTCTGACTTTTCAGCCAGACAGTCAGCGCATATTCCCTGCCCGTCCTCCGGCAGCGTCTTTCCGCAGATAATACATTTTTCACGGTCCATGCCCGCACCTTCTTTCACCAGTCCTGCATTTTCTTCACCTTTTCTGTCAATGCCTTTTCCCTCTCTATCAACGCCCGGACTTCATACGGGGAAAGCCCTGTTTCCTCATACTCGAATAGCTTCTTTGCAGCCCGTACAACGCCCACATTCTGCTTTAGAACGGGTTTTCCGCTGCCTGTGCTTATCTCTGTAAGCCTTTCCCGTTTCCTGCCCTTCTTGCCCCTCTGTGGCTTCTCCTGCGCCTGCTGCCGGGCGGCAATCTTCGCCCCCTGTGAAACTATGGCATTATGCGGGATATAGCCCCGCATGGCGTTATTAGAAGCCCTGACCGCTGCTTTTTGTATGTTCACGTCTGCCCCTCCTTTAATTTGTGATTCTTAAAAACTGAAACATACAGGCTTCATCATGCAGAAGAATCACTTCCCCGTCTTCGTTCAGAGTAACAACCGTTAAAAATTTCGGCTTTGCAATCCCCTTTTCCTCTGCTTCAATCTCTGGTGGCGTGTCATTATACCTCCAGCACATATTCAGCGCATTATATACACGCTCTTTATAAACAACCTTAAAGCCCCGCATATCTATTCCCATGTTTTAGCCCTCCTTCTGTGTTTTCCGGCTCTCTATTGCAGGATAGCCCGGAAACTGCAAATACCCTGCAATTATCCTTTCCGCTTCCTCTGCCCCGTAACAAACCGCCGTGAAATATCCCTGTTCTTTCAGTGCTTCCAGCCATTCGTCCTGGCTGTCCGTCGTTTTGTTCCTGCCGTACTTCATTTCGATATACAGCCCGTGGAATCCGTTTCTTGCTACAGGCAAACATAAATCAGGAACGCCCGCTTTTACCCCCTGCCGCTTTAGGTTCGCCGCTTCCAGCGTGTTCCTGCTGCCGCCGTTCGGGATATGATAAATCAATTTCAGTTCCGGGTGGCTTGCCTGCTGCCATCCGCACCACTGTATCACTGTTTCCTGCTCTGTCGCTTCGCTTCTCCTGCGGTTCTGCTGCCTTGCGTAATAGTTCATTTTCTCTATCTCCCTTCTGTCAGCTTCTTAACGTGTGAACTCTTAAACAGGCATGACTGGGGATTGATTAAGAAATAGCATTTCTGCGGTATGTACAAATTCGGGTCATTTCTGAATTGTTCTTCCCCTGTTTTATGCAGTTCCCCCTTGATAACGTCGTTGTCAAATAGCTTTATTGTGACGACTTTTCCCAGATACTTTTCTAACTCACTTCTTTTCACTCTTTCTTTTCCTCCCGTTCGTCAAAATGCGTCGCCATCATGTCTGCAAGATGAAGCATAACTGCCAGCTTGCTTTGCCGGAAAGCGTTGTCTAAATCATACCCGCCGCCCCTTGCGTAAAAGTCGTACTGCCCCATGTGCCACCTGATTGCCAGAATCTCTTCTTGTGTCAAGTGCATAAATTGTAAAATCAGGATAACGGACTTTTCCCCGTGTCCGGCAGGGAAATTCTTTGTCAACTGATATTCGTTTATGCCCTCAAACCCAACTTTTCTATATGCGTCTATCTTGCATAAATCATGAAGAAGCCCGCAGATTGCCAGCGTTTCTAAATCATAATTCAAAGACTGCTGCCGCCGTTCTTCCTCTGCGTTCATCTGTATAAGCCGCCGACACACATTTATTGAATGTTGCGCAAGCCCTCCGGGTTCCGCTCCGTGGTGTCGCTTGCTTGCCGGGGCTTCAAAGAAGCCGTTTGCGTCCATCCATTGCAGAAGGTCAGCCGCCCCCGGTCTTTTTATGTAGTTGAAATAGTTCTTGAATACCTGTATTGTTTCTTCCTGCTTCATTCCTCTTCTTCCTCCGCTTTTAATGCTTCTTTCTACATTCAGGGCATAAGACTTTCTTTCCCACGCTCCACCCGTTCTGCCTTGCGTATTCAACAAGATATATTTTTGACGGGAGCCATTCTTTCGGTTCTCTCCTGTATTCAATGGCTTTCCCACACTTGTCGCATGAATAGCCGCTATAAAACATTCTTTCCCCCTTTCCTCTTCCTTGACAGCCTTTCAAGCCGTCTGGAAAGCCTTTGTATGTTTCCGTATGTCCCGCACTCTTTACACTCTGCCTGCCCGTAATGACCGGGGCAAGCGTCGCACTCTTCCTGCTCTGCTTTCAGCATTGTTGCCGTGGTCGCTGCCTGAAAGAGTGTGTCCCCGTCAAATTGCTTTTCCTGCTGGTCCTGCTGCGGTTCTTTTAATTCCTCTTCGCTTATCCCGTATTTGCTTTTTATCTTTTCATACAGCCGCCGTGCGTCCTGTCTTTCGCCGCCCACGCCCTTCTCTGCAAGGGCTTTCAGCTTTTTCAGTTTGTCCGCTGCCTGTTCTCTTGTCATGCCTGCTGCCCTCCGTATACTTCCACAAGCCCGCCTTTCTCCTGTGCAAGCTCCGTTATGCCCTCTTCAAGTGCAATCTGTATTTCCGCAAGCATACCTTCTGAAAGCCCGTACCTGCTTCCGATAAAGATATATCTGCAATTCCTTAAAAGCTCCGTGCCTGCCGCCATCCCCTTTTCCCTTTGTTCCTGGTCCTCTTCGTTTAGTACCTGCGTCAAGTACAAGTGCGGCGTTATCGGCGTATATCCGCAGTCTAACGCAATCCGGGTCAACTCCCTTGCATACTCCGTGTTTCTCTCAATATCGCCCCTGTACGGGCTGCATATATAGCATAATTTACTTTGCATTTCCCTTCCCTCCTGTCAGATTAAGTCAAACAATGAAAGCTGCGCTTTCTCTGCCTGTATGCGCCTGTCTGCGTCCGTGTAATACCCTTCGTCAATCTCTATCGCATACCATTCAAACCGCAGGCGTTGACACGCAACCGGGCAAGAACCGCTTCCGGCGTGTGTGTCAAGTATTCTGTCGCCCCGCTTTGCATAGCCGTTTGTCAATATCCATTCATACAGCTTCGCTGGCTTCTGTGTCGGGTGAATCGTCCCTTCTTTCAGAAGTTCCACCCGGTTAAATGTGACAATCCTTGTCGGGCAGTCAAACGACGTGTAGGCAATTTCACAATCTGACATTGACAAGCCCCGCTGCCCTTTGTCCCAGATTATCCAGCCTTTATGCCCTGCTTTTAAGTGCTTCACAAAATAATTGCCGCCCCAGATAATCTGGTTTTCAGATACCCTTTCAAGCTCCCGGAAGTATTCTGCGCCCGGTATGCCTTTACTGTCCCAGTCCTTCTTTTCGTGTTCCTTCCTGCTTTGCTTTGGATTGCTGCACACTTTCTTTTTCTGTCCGTCATTGCCTATCCCATAGGGCGGGTCAACTATCGCAAGTTGAAAGAACTTATCCGGCATTTCCCGCATGACGGGCAGGCAGTCCGCATTTAAAAGCGTGTTCGGTTCATACCTCCACAATCTTTTTCACCTTCTTTCTGTCTTACATTTAATGTCCGGCACGTCTTCCCCTCTGTAATACTGCCAGGACTGCGGCGGTCTTTTCAGCCCGTACAGGCTTAATTTGTGCGGCGTGTCGTATTCCTTCGCCTGTGACACTGACCAGCCCCACAAGGGCTTCCCGCTTTCTCCTGCGTACTCTTTCAACTGCTGCCCGGTCAGGCAGCTTGCCCCCGGAACATCTACTTCCAGCAATCCCGCCCGGCTCTTTACTTCCGGGATAGTCCGTATTTTGAAAAAGCTATTGCAGATAAATTCCCCTTTTATTTCCCCTGTCCCTGTCACATACACAAGAACCCTGAACGGACCCTTCCCGGCAGGACGTGTCTTCCTGATTTCAAGCTGCTTTTCTCCTGCCAGAATCTTCTTCCACCAGCGGTCATGCAAAGACAATATGATTGTGTCCGATTCGGACAACCTCTGCTTTTCAGCCATCTTTCCTTTCCTCCTGTTCTGCGGCAATTATTCCCCGGAAGACACGTTCTGCACACGGTACAGCAATACTGTTTCCCAGTGCTTTTATCCGTGCATTGCTTGACATTTCCTTTCCGCTTGCCCCGTACTGCGTCCAGTTATCCGGGAATCCGTCAAGCCGTTCACATTCTAACGGGGTCAGGGAACGGACCCTGTATTTCTGCCGCCAGCTCTCTTCCGGGGCTGCCACGGCGTGTCTGTCGCTCTCTGTCAGCGTCGGGGAAATATCCTGCCCCACTCCCGTCTGATTGCCGCCGCTCCCCGCTTTCCTTCCCAGTACATTCCCGATAATCGTATATACGGGAAGAAGATAGTACCCCGTCTTTGCCGCCCCGCCGCCTGCCCGCCCCATCAGCGTCACGCTTTGTTTTGCGTCAATATATATCCTGTCGCCGGTCCGTCCAAAATCTAACTTTGTATGCTTCTTTTCTTCTCCCTCTTCAAAGTTCAGCTTCAACTGTCCGTCTGCGCCTTGTGCCAGTCCTCCGCTATTACCTCCAGAAGCGCAATCCGCAGTTTGTCCGGCATATCCCGTTTCATATCCTCTGCCCTCTGCAACATAGCCCAACACACTTTCGCACTCAAAAAGTATTTGTCCGGCACGGTCTGTTCTAAAATCTCTGACAAGATAGATTCGTTTTCGACGCTGGGGAACGCCCCAGTATTGAGCGTCCAACATTCTCCAAGCTGTACTTCCCCCCCTGCTTCTAACCATTCCGGCATTTGCCCATCTTCCGCTTGCAGGCATTGGAATTGCGGTCTTTGTGATTTCTTCAAGCACCTTTTGAAAGTCCCTGCCTTTATTGCTTGAAAAAGCCCCTGCCACGTTCTCCCAGACTGCGTATTTTGGGTACTTTCCATTTGTCGCACACCTCATTTCATCAATAATTCTGACCGCTTCAAAAAACAGTCTTGATTCTGACCCGGCAAGCCCTTTCCCGTTCCCTGCTACACTCAAATTCTGACAGGGGGAACCAAGAGAAATAATGTCAACGGGTGGTATCTCTGCGCCGTTTATTTCCATGATGTTCCCTAACTGCTGCATATCCGGGAAATGTTTTGCGCTTATGTCTATGCAGTCCGCTTCAATTTCGCTTCCCCATACAGGCGTTATGCCCTGCCGCTTCGCCGCAAGCGGAAAGCCTGCTATCCCGTCAAATAAGCTCCCTAACGTCATTTTCCCCGCCCTCCCCTGCTATGAAAAGAAAGCTGCTGGCATAAGCTCATACCCGTCAATATCTTTGTTTTCAAGCGGCTTGTCATATTCGATATATCCCCACGCCATTCTTCCGATTTCCGGCACATATTCCCGGCTATTGAAATTGTGAATCAGCATTGCCGGATTGTCTTTCGGTTTCGGATATGTCCCCGGCATTACCGGGCGTTCTAAACTGTAATACTTGTATTTCATTCTTTTTAGCTCCTTCCTTCAATCTCTGTCTTAAAATCCTGCTTTTCCCAGAATCAACTCCCGCTTTATCTGTTCTTCCGCTTTCTCTTTGTCGAACCCATTCGCCACAATTACCTTTGCAACGTGTTCTGTGCAATACGGGTATTTTGCAGCTATTTCAGAAGCCGCCTTTTTCATTTCCGGGTCAAGCCTGTTGTATGTCGGATATGCCCTCTTTAACTCTCCGTACAGCATTTTCTATCCCTCCAGCACAACCCTTGTATAAATCATCATTTCAAGGTCTGAAAACGCAAATTCACTGATACTTTCAACGGGTACTTTCTCCCCCGGCGTTTTGTACATTGCCGCCCCTGCCCTTTTCTGCTCTTTCCTGTGTATGTCTGTTGACAGTCCGTGCCGCTTTACTTCCCGGTTCCTGTCAATCCCTGTATAGCCCAGGCAGGCAACAAACCCCCTGTAAAGCTCTCCTGTGCTGTCCTCAATAATCAGCCTGTCACTGGGGACAGCTCCCCGCATGAACTCTTCCAGAATCACTTCTTTTTCCCTCCTGATTTCCTGTTTTTCTTCTTCTGCTTCTTGTCCGGCTTCTTCCACATCTTCAAGTAAATGTGCCAGCCCGTTTCTTCGTAGTAGGCAGGTTCAATGCTTACAATGTCATATCCGGGGAACTGCTTCTTGAAGAACTCTTTCCCGCAATCATCAGACTTCGCCAGCTTCTCTATCTGCTTTTTCGTGTATTTATAATCAGCGTTCGGAAGCTCTACCGGGCGCACAAGGTTTCTGCTGCTGCTCCACCGTTTCTTCCCCTGCGGGTCCTTTACTATGTACTTGCATAGGGCTTCAATGCCGTTTTCGTTCGTCTGTATGCGGTCAGCATTTACCCACCCCATCTGCTTTATCTCTGCCCTGTACTGCGGGTCCTGCGCTTTATTCCAGTTAATGCGGGCAGTCGTCCACATCAGTTCTACATCATCACGGGACAAACCGCCGTTCATGATAATGTGATGGTGTACCCGCTTTATCATCTGCCCTTCCTTGTCGAATTTATATTCTGTCACAAGGATATATTTCAGCGGGTCCAGCCCTAACTTCCCCCGCCTGTATGCTATCCGGCGCAAGTAGTTATTCACTATCTTTTCCGCTTCCTCTATGCTGTCCGGCAGGTGGTCTTTATCGTATGTACAGGAAACGTGTAAATCACCTATGCCAAAATTCCCATTCCCTAACTGAACCAGATACCTTTTGGCGTTCTTTTCGTTCAGGTCTTTTTGCTTTGGCTCCGTTACCTTCTTACGCTTCCCCCTCTTCCCCTTTGCCACCTTATCCGCTTTTTCCGTCCGGGGTATTATATCCGCTTCCCGGTACTTCCCGCAGTCCACCTTCTTCTCCCTCATGAACACTTTACCCAATGCAACCACACCTTCCTTTGCTGTCCTTATACCTGTGTGGCGTGGGTATGTTCCGGGCGGGGACTCCCCCTCCCTTCTTTCCCTCCTGCTTATTATCCATGTGTTACGCAAGTATATAATATATATTATCTTACGCAAGTATATATTCTATATCTATATTACGCAAGTATATATATACTATTCGTAGGAATGTTAATACCCCATACAAGCCCGTTTTCCGGGATAAAAACCCGGCATTTTCAACGGTTTCACCGCTGATTTTGCTTGCTTTTACACCGCCAACATGGTATAATAAACATGAACTGATTTATTAAAAAATGTTAGCGAAAAGCCTTTGTTGAATGTGTTTGCGGCACTTCTTCAAAGGCTTTTTGTTATGTCCTTTTCCTGCGGGTTACAACGGCTTGTATAGCTCTTTCCTGCTTTCCCCGCACCACAATTTCCTTCCGTCTTCCGTCCTGATTGTCACTATTCCGTCACAAAATCTGTACCCTGCTTCAATCGTCCCTTCGTGCCACTCTCCTTCATGGAAAATCGCTGCGGGCTGACCGACAATATACGGAAATTTCGGTTTTTCTAATACTTCCATTTTTTCAACATCAGACACGCCGTTTTCATCAATGCACGGGAATAAATCGTTTCCCTGCCAGCAGAAAACAACGCCTGTTATAGAAAGCTCTACTTCTTCCGGCTCAAACCCCGGAAGCGTCTTTAATCTTGTACGCTTCACTGTCTTAAATCGCACATCAAATTCCCGTACTTCTCCGTCAGGCAGCACAAGCCGGGTCCTGTCGCCTATTTCAATCGGCGTTCCGTTTTTGTCTTTCAATCCTGTATACATTGCTTTCCTTCCCTTCTGCGGTCGTTATCACGCCCGCCCCAGTAAATCAGTTACCAGTTTCCAGTCTTTCAGGTATAAAGCGGAACGGAAGGACACATTGTAGGCGACGAGAGAACGGGCGTAGTACAAGTTCAACGCCGCCACTCCACCGTAGGAAGTGCGGTGGAAGCACGAACCCCGGAAAGGCACGGCTTCTTCAAGTTCACTGTCAGCCCATATCCCCGCTTTCTCCTGCTGCCAGTTCTGCGGCAATATCCCCAGTCTATGTACAATGTCCGGGACTTCTTTCAGGCTCCCGGCAAGCTTCAAATCCCGCATATGGCAACCGTTCCAGCCCCCGGCAATCTGCCCATCTGTCAGCACGACTTTTCCGCACTGTGCGTCAAGATACAGCGGCTTTCCGAACGGAAGCCCTTCTTCCCCCGGTTCCTCTGTCCGTGCAACTACCCACGCCGGGTCCTGCGGCTTGAAGTCCTCTGCCGCTGCGTTATTGTTCGGGATATACTCAATTACGCCTTTATGCAGGCGCAAGCCCGCCACACGCTCCCAAAAGTTCCCGCAGAGTCCGAAAACCCCTTCCGGCGTTCCGTCGTGGCTCCATGCAAGCGGTTCTGTCCCAGTCAGAACCGTGTAACCGTCGTAACAATACCCCTTTTCCTCCGGGTCGTCAGCGTTCTTCCCGTAGTCCGTGTTACCGCTGATAATATGCCCTGCTGCCGCTGCGTCTTTCATCAGGTAAACCCATTCTGCATTTGTCATTAAGTGCCAGCCGGGTCCTTTTCTCCGGCAAGCTGCCGCCGATTCATCATGCCCCATACTTTCAACGGGCTTCTGATACGGCAGGGAAACGGGTATTCCGTTAATTACGGTATTCGTATACTGTGAAATGAGAATAGCCGCCATAATCTCCCCGTTTACCTTGAACACTTCCGGCACGTCCTCTTCCTTGTAGGTTCCCGGCTCCATGTAAAACATTGTCATGAAGTTAGGAAGCCCGGCTTCATCATTCACGACAACCGCCGCTTTAAAAATTCCCTTTTCCTGCGCTTCTGTCATTTTTGACATTCTTCTTTTCCTCCTTGTATCTGGTATGATTTTTATATAACAAGCCGTGTCCGGCGTGTTTTCAATAGTCAATCCCTGCTTCGTCCATGAAATCAAATAATGTTACCTGATTCGGGTCGTCACCTACCCACCAGCGCATGACGTGTTCCCCGTCGCTCCACGCCCCGTTATTTGTCAGCCCTGCTTCTTCTCTTGCTTTTACCATTCTGTCGAACGCTTTCACATATGCCGCCCTATATTTGGGGTATCTTTCAAAATCTTTTTTCATTCCCTTAAAATTTTGAAGCGGGCAACCTATGCAGCCAATTCTTTTATCGCCACACTGATAAAGCGGGTTCGACTGACAGCCGTAATAATGCAGGAACTCCCACACGTCTTCATCTGTCCAGTCAACTATCGGATTTACCATTGTTGAAGTAGTTCTGTAGCACATTTCTACAAAACGCCTTGTTTCTGAATTATCATCATTCATAACAAGCCCGCCTTGCTTTGTTTTTCTAAAATTGACTTCGTTTTCCTGCGCCATTTTCAGCATTGTTTTTTCTTTTCCAATTACCTTTATTACTCCTGCGCTTTCCTTCCTGTTTGCGCTTTCTGCCCATCTTACCCCGGTTATCTTTACTCTTCCTTTCCCTCCCCTTTCTTTCAATACTTCGCAGCAATACCGGGCAAGTCTTGTCGGCGGCATTTTCTTTTTAACTATCAACTGCCACATTGTCAATTCTGGGCGTTCAATGTTTTCTTTCCCTATCGTTTCCCGCACATAATACACTGTTTCCGGCGCGTCAACCGTTGTTAGATTGTGTTTGCACTCATGCTTCACGCCTGCCAGCTCTGCCAAAATCCGTATGCAATCGCTGTCCTTCCCGCCGCTGTAGCAAAGATAATACGGCTTTTTTTCCGGCTGGAAGGATTGCAGATACTTTATTGCCCTTTGCTCCTTTTCTTTGTTCATGCTTTCAGTTTCCCTTTCTTTTATCCTGCCGCCCTCTGCGGCTCTTCCTTCTCTTCATGCACTGTCACTGTGATTGACAGGTTTTCTTTCCGGGACAGAATCATTGCAAGCGTTTCAAAGAACCGTTTTGCATTGAAAGTCCCTTCTACCTGCACGCCTGCTGCCGCAATCCTTTCTTTCATGCGTGCCACCTCCGTTCTATTTGCACGCCCGCAGCCGGGGCGGGCGTGTTATGCTGTTCTGATTGCCCCGGCAGGCAGACTTTTCACGAACTTTGCGCCCTGAATAAAAGCAAGAAATTCCCGCTTTTCGTGATTATCCAGCATTTCCATGAAGCCCATAACCTCCGCAGCTTCCTTGCCGTCTTCCTGTGCAATCATGGTTTCTGTTCTCTTTTCCTCTGCCATCTTTCTTCCTCCTTCCCTTTTCCTCTGTCCCCTGATACAATGGAAGTGCCGCTTCCGGGCGGCAATTCCATTGAAAAGGGGGTGTATGTTATGCCGCTTCACAAAGACTTCATCAGAAAAGCCGTGAACGACGCTGTTAAAAAGCACGGGTCTTCCGTTCAGCCGGAAGAATTAGAAAAGATATTGACTGCTGCCATTTACGGCATTTTCAATTCCCGTGATTTTGAAAACTACATCAAAGAAATTGTGAAATGATTTCCTGCGCCAGCCTGTACTACACATACAGGCTGGTATCTTCAAGCAACATTCCTTCTACCTCTGCGGCAAACTTATTGAATAAGTCCCGCAGCTCTGCAACCCTGCTTTCCTGCAATCCCTCAAATTTCAGATTGACTTCTGCGTATGCGTCCGGGTCGTCTGATACTATTCTTTTTTGAAATGTCACGCCGCTGGTTATCCGCACTTCTCTTTCCACTTCTTTTTCCATTTCCGCACGTTCCTTTCCGCACCGCCGCTGCCGCTTTTCAACTTAAAAAGCCGCCTGCCCGGAAAACTTGTTGTCCGACTATACACTTTTTAGCTGGTGTAACCGCTGCCCGTTTGACAGTGCTTTATTTTTAGGGGTCTGGCTTGCCCCTGATTGAACCGGGCGGGAATCGGACCCGCCCCGCAGGTCTTCACCTGCTGCCCCGTGTGGCTCCCGGTCCTTTATGCGATTTTGATTTTCTCTGTCGTGTGATATTTCCCGTCAAATACTTCAAGTTCAGCCGGATAACTACAGCCCCGGCACTCTCCCAAATGTTCCAGCGTGTACCGTGTGTTCAGGAAGAAGCCGCCCTTGTACGGTCCGAACCGCTCTTTGTATTCCTCTGCAAGTGCTTCCAGCTTCTCTTTTGCTTCAAAATCCGTGAAGTGTTCGCAGGTCTGCTTTAAGTGTTCCGCAATCCCCTTCATTTCCTGAATAAGCTCTTCCCGGCTTTTCAGTGCAAATCTTTCTTTGCAGATAACCTTCACAAACTCTGCTTTGCTTAACTGTGTAGCCATGTACATAGGTTCAATAATATTGTCATAGTCTGATACGCTTACTTCATATCCTGCAAGTGCTTCAAATTCAATTTTCATCATAGGGCTTTACCTCCGATATATTTTTACAAGTTTCTTGTTTCAAAATATGATTGACTTGTTTATTGCACTCATAATATAACAGTCACTTGTATTTGTCAATAGGTTTTTTGATATTTCTATTGACTTTTTTACAAGTGACTGTTATTATTGATTTACATTGCAGAAAGGGGGTGAGGAAATTGACTGTCAATGAACGTATTAAAAAGGTCAGAAAAGAAAAAGGAATGAACCAGAAACAATTTGCCGCCTTGCTCGGCGTTACGCAATCCGGCATTAGTTACATGGAACAATCCGGTAGCAATGTTTCTGATAGTAGCATAAAGTCTATCTGTACTATGTGTAATCTCAATGAAGACTGGCTGCGGAACGGTACAGAACCTATGTACATACAAGCACCAACTTTCAGCCTTGACGACTTTGTACGGCAACGGGGCGGGACTGAATTAGAAGTTGACATTATGAAAGCGTACTTTGAACTTGAACCCGATATACGGGCAATGCTGGTTCAGCACTTCAAAGAACGCTTGACCGCTTCCCGTGCTGAATCTGCGGAACTTCCAGAAATGACCGTTGAAGAAGCGGAAGCGGCATATATAAAAAGTCGCTCCAAGACTGCACAAAAAGCGGGCAACTCTGCTTTGAGTACCACCGCAGACACGGAACCCGGAAGCGCAAACGGCAATAGCCTTGTTTCAAACCAATGAAAAGCCCGGTGGGGCTGCGTAAGCTCTACCGGGCTTTTTCTCAAAATTTATGATTATGGAGGTTTTTGCAATGAAAAAAATATCTTTTGTTCTTTCGTTCCTTATATGCCTTTTGCTTTGTTCCTGCGGCTCTTCCACTCCTAAATCTGCGGAGCTTACTGAAAAATATGATTTTTATAAATCCAGTATTTCCGGCTTGAAAACTGCTACTGGCGTAACCGCAGAAGAAGCCGACGAACTTTTTATTGTTCTTGCTTCTGAATGTGGTGTTGACAGCTTTTTCACTGTCACCAAAAACACTTCGGGCGGCTTTTATAATGTCAATTACGGTCTGAATACTTTAGAAGTCTACCTTGACGGAAACACTATTTCAGAAGTCTATAACAAAAAAGATAAAATATATCCTGAAACTGTTCTTCACAATTTTTTAATGGATTCTGAACTTACTGTAAAAGACGTTATGAACGGTTCCGGCGATACTGTCATTGGTGAATATGCGTTCATTCGTATAACGAATGATAATCTTGAAAAAATTACCCCTGATATGCTGAAAGAATTTGCTGACAATGTAGTTGCCGATTCTGGTTATAATTGGGTTTCTATTATGGGTTATTCTGATACGGGTATCTGCTTTTCCGGCTCTGACATTTCATCTGCCTTTTATGGTGAACTCGACAAGGACGGCAGTATACTTGACGCATACGGTCTTTGGGTTCGTGACGATAACGGAAATTATAGCTACACTGAAACTGAATGAAGAAAGGGAAGCGGCGGCAATACTGGGAATATTGCCGCCGCAATGCAAAGTATATCATACCAGATACAACATACCGTCTGCAATTCTGATTATATCATCAGCGGGCGGGAAATGAAAGGAAATGCAGGTGATTTTCCATGAAAAACAAGGAATTGCCGCCGCTGGTCCGTGTCGCCCTATATATCCGGGTATCAGGGGAAGAACAAAAAATAAAGGGTCTGTCCCTTGAAGCCCAGCAAGAACGCCTTGAAGCATACGCACGGGAAAAAGGCTGGATTGTGACCGGGGTATATATCGACGCTGCGAAAACCGCAAGAAAGAATATGCACAAGCGGGCAGAGTTTCAAAAAATGATAGAAGCCGTGAAGCGTGATGAAGTTGACTTGCTTCTGTTCTGCCGCCTTGACCGCTGGTTCCGGTCCGTCGCTGATTATTACAAGGTTATGGAAATACTACAGGCGCACGGCTGCGACTGGAAGACAATAGATGAAGAATACGACACGACAAGCGCAAACGGTCGTTTGTATATCAATGTCAAGCTGTCAATCGCCCAGAATGAAGCTGACATTTGCGGGGAAAGGATAGACGTTGTATTTGACAGCAAGATTGCCCACGGAACCGTCGTTTCCGGCTCCTGCCCGTTCGGGTACAGGGTCAGTGAAGAAAAGCGGCTGGAAGTCCTGCCGGAAGAAGCCGGGATTGTGCAAGACGCTTTCAATCACTTTGAAAGCACCGTCAGCCAGCGGGGAACCGTGAAGCATATCCGGGAAACTTACGGCGTGAATTGGTGTGACGCAACTTTCCGGCGTATGCTGTCAGAACCGCTTTACACTGGAATCTATGACCGGGGCGGCAGGAAGAATGAAAACTTCTGCCCGGCAATCATCAGCCGGGAACAATTCGACAAGGTTCAATCCCTTCTGAAAAGAAATTCCCGTTCCGCTCCGTCCGGCAAGGTTTATATTTTTACTTCAATCGTGAAGTGCGCTGAATGTAGCCACAACCTTGTCGGCTGTAAAACACGGGAATATTATTATTACAGGTGTAACCAGCACTTTCAGCGGGGCAGGTGTAGCCACAATAAATCCGTCCGGGAAGATATGATTGAAAAATGGCTTTTTGACAACATGGAATCCGAACTGAACCGGGTCCGGCTGGAATGGGAAATAAAAGCGGCAGAAAAGAAAAAAGCTGTCCTGCGGACAGATAAAGCCGCCCTGAAAAGAAAGCTGACAAAACTAAAAGAATTATATGTGAATGAGCTGATTGACATTGAAGAATACAAAAAGGACTATGAAATATATACGGCGGCACTCCGGCAGCTCCCGGAACCCGCAGCAGAAGCCCCGCCCGACTTTGAAGCCGTGGAAAAGCTGCTGCAATCTGATTTTAAGAATATTTATGAATCGCTGACCCGTGAAGAAAAGCGTACACTGTGGCGGTCTGTTATCTCTGAAATACGCATTGACAGTGAAAATAATATCACGGGTATTTCTTTCGGGTAGTGTTGTACTAACTTGACACTACCCGTAGGCTCGTCAGCAAGGATGATGGACGGCTTGGAGGCCAGGGCCCGGGCGATGGCCACCCGCTGCTGCTGCCCGCCGGACAGGTTGTTGGGCAGGCTGTCCAGCTTGCTTTCCAGTCCCAGCATTTCCACAATCTGCATGATAAACTTCTGATCCGGCTCCCGCCCATCCAGCGAAATCGGAAACACGATATTTTCCCAAACGGTCAGCACAGGGATCAGGTTGTAATTCTGAAAAATAAATCCGATCTGTTTCCGCCGAAATACCGTCGCCTGCTCGCTGTTCAGCCCGGCCAGCTCCGTATTGCCGATCCGGATGCTGCCCTCCGTGGGCGTATCCAGCCCGCCAAGCATATTCAGAAGGGTCGATTTTCCGCTGCCGGATGTTCCGATAATGGCGGTAAACCTGCCCTGCTCAATCTCCAGGTCAATACCGTCCAAAGCCCGCACCTGCGTCTCCCCTTCCCCATAATATTTTTTCAGGCCCGTTGCTTTTAAAATACATTTCATATCAAATATCCTCCTGTTATTCCTAATCATAATTTTATACGATGTTGCAAAACACTGTTTGATGATTTTCAAATGACTGAGGTCAAATATCCATGCAGGCATGGCTGCTTGGCTCGTTGCTTTGCGGTAATCAATCACTCCGCCACCCGAAGCTGCTCCACAATACTTTCCTTATAGAAGAACCGAAGCGCCAGAACCGGCACCGCCGTTGACAGAACCAACAGCAGGGCGCTTACGAGCAGCGCAGGCAGCAGCGTAAAATGAAACGTAAACTGCCACATTTTTCCAAGCATTCCTCTCACCAGCGTCAGATCCAGAATTGCTCCCAGCACGATCCCCAGGGCACACGCCCCTCCCGCATAAAACATGCCTTCGTACACCATCATTTTTGTAAGCTGCCGCTCCGTCATACCGATGCTCTGCATGACAGCAAACTCACGGCGGCGGGCCAGGATCGTGGTGACCAGCGTATTGATCAGGTTCAGCACGCCGGCAAATCCAAAGATCACACCCACCAGCCCGCCTACGAGCCGGATCACCATTCGGAAATTTTCCGCATGTTCACGGGCGGACTGGGAAGAAATGTAATAGACATCGGAATTATTTTTCACATAATCTTCCAAAAACGCAGTCATATGCTCCTGTTCCCCCTCTTCTACATCAAAGGCGTATTTATAAATTACAGGTTCGTCATACAGTTCCTTAAAAATGTCCGTCGGCAAATACAGGAACAGCCCATCTCCGCCAACCTTAGTCGGCCCGTTAACGGAAACGCCGATTTCCTGGTCATCCCCGTTCAGAGCGGCCTTCGCCAATACAGGCAGTTCCATCGCCTTCTGTCCGTCCTTGTAAACCGTGATCATGTCGCCCACCTGGATGAAATCAAAATCCTCCATCAGGGACATATCCGCCCGGTCGGTATTTATCCCTGCCAGAATCCCCTCCCCGCGCATCATTTTCTCATAGAGGGCGCTGGCGTCGGTCTCCCCCTCCCGCAGATCCATCCGGGCAACCGTACTTTCCTCCATCCCGTAAACGTTGCAGAGCGGCCGCCCGTCATCCCCAAGTCCGAAGGTGAAGCCCTCTTTGTCACAGCGAAACGGAATCTCTGTTTCTTCATGAATATATTCCTCAGCCGAAATATCCCTGCCAAATTCATAAGTCACATTTGTATCTTCCGCCGTATTTTTATAGACAGGCACGGCATCCTTCACCCCGGGCTGAGACTCGATTGCCGCCATCACCGACGGCTCCACCGCGTTCTCCCGGAACCGGAAGCCTTTCAAAATATTTCCGGTTTCCGCACCGGTCACGGCAAAATCCGTCCGTATCATAAAGTCTACCTGTTTTTCCACATCCATGCTGCCGGCCGCCGTTCCGACGCAGTTGAGCAATGTCACGCAAAGGGTCAGGGATATGACGATAAATGCGCTGCGGCGTTTATTTCTCCCCAGATTAAACCATGCAAGATGTGAAAGATCTGCGCCGGGCATGGACTGTTTCCGGGCCGCTGCTTTTTTTCCGCACTTTTTGGAGCCGTTTCCCACATTGTTTTCCACATACCGAAATGCCTCCACCGGAGGAATATTGGCCGCGATCCGAACCGGTTTGCGGGTGCTCAAAATCACTGTCAACGCCGTAAACAATGCAGCCCCCAGGAAAATGAACGGCGAAGGGGATACTTCTATGGCAACATTGCTGTACTCAATCGACATAAGCCCCATAATCATCGGCAGCGCCGATTTTCCCACAAAGAAACCGATCACCTCCCCCAGCGGGATTCCCGTGCAGGACAGCCAGAATGCCTGCCGGTTGATCAGTCCCTTTACCTGCTTCCTGCTCATCCCGATGGTGCGGTAAAGCCCGTAGCGGCGGATTTCCTTCATCACCGCAATGTCAAATACATTGTAGATCAGAAGATAGCCGCAGAATGTAAACAAAACGACGAGCACGGCTGCCATGGCAATGAGTTCCATATCCGGAATCGGATTGGTCACGGTATTGACCACTGCCGGAAGGGAATTGTCCGCATTGATATCATACGGGTCGCCGCCCATCTGGACGGCAAACTGTTCCATCTTATCCTGCAGCCCAACTGCGCTGTCTGCGGTAAAATCGGAAAAATATGTTCCTGCCAGTTCTCTGTCCTGGTCATAGGTGAATCGGAAAATCTCCGGATGGGCGTCCCGAAATGCCGTTCCCGCCCACATCGTGCTCATCTGGTCGCCTATGGCTTCATACCATCCGGATACCACCATTGTGAGATGGTATTCCTCTCCCCGGACTGTAAAATCAATCTCCACCTCCGCGCCCATCTCCGGCTCTGCGCCCAAATCCATCAGCGCCAGATCCGAGGCCACGATCTCGTTTTCCGCTTCCGGCGCCCTGCCATGGGTGGGGCTGCTGAATGTCAGATCCGCCTGAACCTGATCCCGCACCTCAAATTCCACATTGTGGCGTTTTGTATTTGACAAAAAGGTGATCGGCATCCTCAGCCCAGCGGACTCCACAAAATCCGCCTGCCGCAGCATTTCAAACTGCTCGGCCGTCATATTTCGAAAATCGCCGTCCGACTTGCTGCCCTTCTGCATCTGCATGGTGACGGCCATGGATTCCGATACTCCCATGCCGATCGTCGTGACCGATGTAAATAAAACCGCAGTCAAAGCGATGGCCAGCACCGCAATCAGGTTCTGCAGCCTGTTGGCCGCAAAGCTGCGGCGGTTGAGGGTTTTCAACATTTCTCTCATGGGTCTTTACCTCCGATGTATGTGATTTCATAATTGTTCTTACTGACTGATATCATAACATCCCAATGTTACAGTGAAGGTACAGAAAAGGTACATTTTTGTAACGTTGCATAAATGTTGTTTAGACGGTGCCATACACTTGCTGCAAGTCATCCGGCCAATTCCGGGAACAGCAGAAAAAAGCGTCCCGCTTTTTACGGAACGCTCCATTTTGTATTCGCTATTCGTCCACAATCCTCCCGTCCCGCAGGCGCAACATCCGGTCCGCAAGCTGGGCAAGCTCCTGGTTATGTGTAATCATGATCAGGGTCTGGTGAAATGTTTCCGCCGTCATTTTCAGGAGCCCCGCCACATTCTGGCTGGTCCTGGCGTCAAAGCTCCCGGTGGGCTCGTCGGCCAGGATTATGGCCGGCTTTGTGATTAATGCCCTGGCAATCGCGGCGCACTGCTGCCCGCCCCCGGAAAGCATATGGGGGTACTGGTTCAATCTCTCATCCAGCCCCAGCAAATGTATGATTTTCCGGAAAAATACTTCATCCGGGCGGGAGTCGTCCATTGCCAGCGGAAACAAAATATTCTCCCGGATCGTCAGCTCCGGCACCAGATTATAGTCCTGAAACACAAAGCCAATTTTCCTGCGCCGGAATACGGTCAGCTGCTCCTCCGTCAGCTCCGACAGGTCGGTCCCGTCCACGATCACAGTCCCTTCCGTAGGCTCATACAGGCCGCCTATTGTATTCAAAAGCGTGGTCTTCCCCGAACCGGAAGCCCCCACGATGGAGAGAAACCTGCCCTTTTCTATCGTCAGGTCGATCCCGTCCAAAGCCTTTACCTGGCGGGGACCCTCTCCAAAATATTTTTTAAGATTGCGTATAGTTACGATGTCCATTTTTTGAAAAAATAAAATTATATCCTTGAAATTTTATCTGCAAATATGTACTAATTTTGGTTGTCAGGTTTATAATTTTGGGCTGCTTCTTCTAAAAGTTTAAAATCGCAGGATGCATTTATCAATGCAGCATCTGCACCTGAAATAACTCCATTATATGTATCCTCAGCCATCTCTTTTATATCAGTTGTGATCGTGTTACAGAAAACCCATTGTCTACGAAGAAATTCTTTACGACCAGGTTTTTCTTTATTGAAGTCGCGTTTGGTTATATAGCGATCATCTACAGGAAACATAAAGTTAAAGCGTAGAGAACCTTTTACCTGATTGAAACTATCGTCTTCCAAACGGATTAGTAAATTATTCGGTTGTTTTTTCTTGTAGGAAGATACAGGTACATAGTATTTATATCCATTCATTTCCAAAACAACACCACAAACCATTTTTCGTTCGTTTTCATATTCTACATCAGGAACACGAGTAAATCCACGTTTTGTTTTTTCGGCTGCTTTGAGGTATTTTACATAATCTGCATCTACATCATAAAAAAATAGATCCATATTGCTTCTCCTAAAAAGTAATGAGTAAGGAAAGATATCCTTACTCATTCATCATAATTCGCCCTTCATGGTGGCGGAACACCAATCATAATTCACCTTTAAGGTAGTGGGACACCTGGGAAGATTCTCTTCTTACCTATATACTATGCGTTTTTTTCGCTTTTGTCAAGGGATTTTCCTGCATTCAGTAACAATAGTAAGTTACAGGTCACACCTTGACCAGGCGTGCCCTGTAACTCAGGCCGTCATTTAAAATTGCCTACGGCAATGGACGGCCTGAATCCCAGCTTTTATGTGCATCCTCCTGACCAATCAGCGTAGTGATTGGTCAGGGTGTGACATGTAACAATAGTAACCCATTTTTTGAAAAAATAAAATTATATCCTTGAAATTTTATCTGCAAATATGCTATAGTATACATGGAGGGAAAGCAAAGAAGCGGCTACCCCTCGTTTTGGAACTTACCTATTAATTATAGGCAAGCCGTCACTATGGTAGGAGTGGCGGCTATTTCTTTTTTCCCTTAAAAATCGTATAACACAATCCGATAAGGGCGCAAATGAATATACAAAACTGAAATAAGTCAGCATATGTAACATACATTGGCAATCCCTCCTTTCTTTCGTCCGGAGGGCATTTATTCCCTCCGTAAAAAAAACGGAGGGGCAAGCCGCCTTTGGCTCTTTGTTTTCCCTATGACAATATACCACAATTCCGACAATCTCTTTTATGTGACTGTGCATTTCATTGAAGCAGAAACACCGAAAACGTCGTCCCTTCCCCCACCTTCGACTTCACGCTGACATACCCTTTCTGCCGGGTAATGATGCCGCGCGCCAGGTACAGCCCCAGCCCGACGCCTTCCTCCCCCGCCACTTCCTCCGCCCGGTAAAACCGCTGAAACACATCGTTGTAATGCCCGGCGGCGATTCCGATTCCGGTATCCGTGATATCAATGCGGGTATAAAACTGCCACGGACGCACGCAGATAGAAATGCTTCCGCCCTTCGGCGTATATTTTACCGCGTTATCCAGGATATTTCCCAGCGCTTCCGCAGTCCATTTGGCATCGTGCCTCACAACCGCATGGCTGTCGCACGTAACGTCAATCCGGATCTGCTTCTGATCCGCCGTTGCCCAGATGCCGTTCACCGCCTGGGCGATGGTATTGTACAGGCTGCCCTCTTCCATATGCAGCGTAAATGTCCCGGTTTCCAGGCGGGACATCTTGATCAGAGACTGCATCAGAAAATCCAGCTTGTTGATCTGCCCGGTCATGGTGTCAAGAAATTCCGCCCGTTTTTCGTCAGATAACCGATGCTGCTGCAAAATATTGGTAAACATCCGGATATTCGCAATCGGAGTTTTTACCTGATGGGAAATGTCGCTGACCAGCTCCTGGATCGTCTGCTTATCCTGCTCGCTCTGTTCCCTTCCCTGCTGCATTCTGTCATAATACTGCAAAAGCTTCCCCTGAACCTTCGATACCTGGGAATCCTCATAGGGCTGGTAATTCTCCGGAGATTCCCCGTTCATGAGCGCATCCACCGTCCCGCAGATATCATTTGCAAAATCCGACTGCTCCTTCTTCTGACGCACATCCCACAGAAAAACAAAAACAAATATGAGGACTCCTGCTGCCGGCAGAAGCGCATGCAGACATCCAGAGGGAATATATTCCCACAGGCTTCCGCACAGAATCAGCACAAGGGCCGTGGACATCAGTATCCTTTTTTCAGATAAAAATTTCATTCTGCCCATCTCTGTTCTCCATAAACGGCGCCCCTTTTTTTACTTCCCGCCTGTCCAGATATACCCCATCCCCCTGACCGTGCGGATGTAGGAATGGCCTTCCTCCTCGATCTTTGCCCGCAGCCGGTTCATGGTGACGGTCAGCGTATGGTCGTCAATATAATTTTCATCACAGTCCCACAGCTTTTCCAGCAAAGTCTGCCGTGTTACGATATTTCCCGCGTTGGCGGTCAAAAGCCGCAGCAACTTGTATTCATTGGGCGTAATGTTCAGCTTCTCCCCGCTGCGGACGGCCGTCAGCGCCTGAAAATCCAAACGCAGAAATCCGTCGTCGTAACCGTCCTCCACAGCCTTTGCGCCGGAATTTCCGCGGCGCAGCGCAACCTCAATCCGCCGTTTTAAGATCTGGGTATGAAAGGGTTTGGTAATATAGTCGTCCGCGCCAAGGTCGAAGCCGTTCAGTACATCCTCCTCCAGATCCTTTGCGGTCAGAAATATGACCGGCAGATCCGCAGCAGCCTTGATCTCCCGGCAAAGGTCGAAGCCGTTTCCATCCGGAAGGTTCACATCCAGAATGGCCAGGTCAAAGTGCTCGTCCTCCAAAAAACGGCGTGCTTTCCGGCAGCCGTAAGCCGCCACGGTCAGGTAGCCGCTTGTATCCAGTTCAAAACACAGACCTGCGCTCAGGGCCAGGTCATCTTCAACAACTAATATTTTCTTCACATGCATTTTCCTTTTCATTCACAGTATAGAAAAAGCCGCATACCAAAAGGCAGCGCAGATGTATTCCCGCAAAGCAATGGGCCGAATATCCATGCCTGTGGGGTATCTGACTAATCCGGCTGCTGCCCGTCATGCGCCTTCCACTGGCATTCTGTGATCTGCAGATTGGAAAATACCGCTTTAAAGGAAGAATCCTCCGGGGAACATGCGTAGATGCCGAACCGGATCTTCCCCTTCCCCTGGTGCATATGGCAGATCCGCATCTGGCTGAATGCAGTCCCGTCCGAGGAGCACTCGATGCAGTAATCATCCTCCCTCCGGCTGAAACGATACCACATGGATTTTACGGAAGCGTCAATCTCCGTTGTCGCCCAGTCCGAATATCCGTTGTTGGTCACAACGCTTCCCAAATGCTGGAACTCGTCATTTTCATATTCGATGGAGCCCTTCAGCCAGTTCTCACTGTCTAAGTACATCACGATGCCGCACTGGTCAAACCGATGATGGCTGTCGTGAAATTCCGTCTTCACCACGAAGCTGAAGTACTGCTCCTCCGTTTCCATCTGCAGCACCGGAGCATTGTCATTCTGAAAATGATAATACGTCCTCTGCCACAGGTCTGTATGAGGCTTTGTGACAATTTCGATTGTATCCTGGTTTATTTCATAATGTTCCGGTTCCCTTGTCCAGATAAATTTTTTCAGATCCATTTTTTCCTCCTTTTTTCACTCCGCCCCAAGAATCTCTCCCGCCAGCTCCCTGTGCGGCCTGTCCGGATTTTTCTGAAATACATTCACATGGTTCAGGTCGCCGCTGCGGTCTGTAAATGCAGGAAATAAAAATCCGCACTCCGGTTCCCCCGGCTCGTATTCGTCCGCAAGGGGGCAGATCACGCAGATCAGATATTCAAACACTTCCTCCGACTCCCACAGCCGTTCCTTGTCCGCCGCTTTCGCCGGGATATCGTAGCGGTCATGGAACATCAGAACGGCATATTCCGAATCCGTCTGATAACGTTCCATGACAACATCGTAAAAGGTATCCAGCAGGGCGTCATTTTTCAAGCCGCATTCCTTCAGCGCCATAAGGAGCTGCCACATGCTGCCCGGCTTCTGGGCCTCCGCTGAAAATTCATATTTTATCAGGTTCTGATTCGTATCGGAAAACGGGACCGCTTTGGCCAGCTTCAGATTCCTGGCCTTATCCGATCCCGACAGCTTCAGGAAATTCGTATTGAAGCTGCCGTCAAATTCCCCGTCCCTGTCCACGTAGCATCCCGCAATCCTTGTGATGGATGTCCGCGCAGGCGTCATCCGCCGCGTCAGCTCCAGCATATCTTCCCTGCTGATCATATATCCTGCTCCTCGTCCGCGGGCTGGGAAACCGTATCCTTCTCCTGTTCCTCCCCGTCGTTCAGCTTTTCCTTCTCTTTTGCATTCTCCTCTCCCGCCTCTTTCACGGACTCATTCAGCTGCATATACCCTTTCATGGCCTTTGTGTAAAGCTGGTCGGCTTCGCTGAGCACATCCCCCAGGCGTTCCCGCTTACCCTTGCTGGCCCCGCCCCTGCTGTCGTCCAGCTTCACCTCCATGGAGATCACACTGGCATCCCGCTCCTTCTGGTCATGGGCCTTGTGAATCTGGCTCACCTGCTTATAATCCAGGGAAGCGTTGCTGATGTTATTCAAAGATTGTATCTGCTGTTCCTCTTTGGTCTTAGGATCTTTCTCGTCCTTCTTTTCTTCCTCGGCCTTCTCGAGCTGATCCTCCACCATCTGCTTCAAGGTCTGCGAAATCTCTGTTTCCACATTGCTGATCTGCTCCTCATACAGAGCCACCATGGCCTTGATGGAATCCCAGTCTCCGCCGCTTGCCATCAGCTCGTTCTTCCGCTCGATCAGCTCCCGCTTGCGCTCCATCAAAAAGTCAAGCCGGCCCTCCATCTGGTTATTCGGAGAAATGTTTACCCGATCCTCCCTGCGTTCCTGTCCGTCCTTCCGCTTTCCGGACTGGGCGTCCCGCGCTGCCTTGCGGTTCATCGAATTTGCCGCCATCTGCACCCGGTTCCAGGTGCTTCCCGCCTTTCCTCTGCCTGATTGTATATGAATCTGCATACTTCCCGACTCCTTTCTTCTCTGCTTTCTGCTTATAATATTTATCGTCAGGGTGGGAAAATCTGTTAAGGCAATTTGGCGCACATCCGGATTTTTGCGAAATACAAGGTCTGTTTGTCAGGATTCACAGTCATTGTATATATATTTCTGAAGACGTATCTTTCACACCATTGATCTGAAGCCTTACATGGATTTTTCCATTTTCAAATTCATCCAGCGGATATTCCAGCGGTTCCGAAAGATCTGTCACATCAACGGAGCGGGCCGTGTCTCCCTGTACCAGCCACAAAACAAGGGTTGCGCCGTCCGGGACGGTTTTGCAGGAAATGTCTGCGTGAAGCATTTGGGTGTCCGCGTCCTGGATCTTCATATCTTGTTCCTTAATAAAACCTTCGCTGGCGCTGCCGAATTTCAGCTTCCAGACACCGTCGCTGAAACTGTTTGAGGCCATTCCGATAACGCCCGTGTTCCAGACCCGTTCATTGGAAGCAGCGTTCGTGTTTATATTGTTTCCCGCGGCAACAGTGACAATAAAACCAGTGAGGCAAACCAGCATAAGCGCCATGCTGATCACACCGCCGATGATCCATTTCAAGTGATGCGTTTCCTGTTTTACCATGATTGTATCATCCTCCTTATGTTCCATATGCGTTCCGCATTCTTCACAATATTTTGCTCTCAGCGAAATTTGATGCCCGCAGGCGGGACAGTCCCTTTTTATTTCCGGACGACGCAGAACATAAATCATCCATCCGATCAAGGGGGTGGCGACCAAAACTACAATCGCCCATAATATCGGATCGTCGCCCCGTTTCCCGCAGTCCTCATATACCCATGCCGCCAAAAAACCGGACGTGCAGAAAGCAAAAATAACGACGCCGAGAAGCAGCAGCGGAATCCCCACGGACAGTCCGCTGAATCCTTCGCTTTTCAGAAAAAACAGACCGAACCGAAGGAAGACCAGCAGGAAAACCGCCCCGGCCGTGATATAAAGCAAAAGCTTCCTGTTCTTTGTATGTTTCATGCCAATACACCTCTTTTCCTGATATGGATCGTAATGTCCTCTTTCATGTTTGTTCTTTTCACGCCGACTATGGTCAGCAGTACGCCCGCCAGCCCGATGTAAAAGCAGATGCCTGCGGCGAAGTAAGACAGATACGTGTTGCTGATTACCATTAAGGCAGCCGCCGCCAGCATCGCAAATGCTGCCAGATTCAGGATCATGGGCAGATACCAGAGGGACAGCGCACGGGTCGCAGGCTGTTTTTTCATGGCTGCTTCCTTCTGGTACAGCGCAGCTTTGAGTCTCTGGTTCAGCTCCGGGGCCGGCTCATCGGCCAGCTTCATAGAAGCCCGGATAAGTTCATCCAGGTTCTTTTCTTTCTCAGTATAAAAACGTTCATCGTTCATAGCCAGATTCCTCCAATCTTTTTTTAATCAGCTTTCGGCCTTTAAATAACCGGCTCTTCACGGTTCCGGGCGGCTTTTTTATAATCGCCGCAATCTGCTCGACGGAACAGTCGGAAAAGTAAAACAATGTCAGCGGCACCCGGATTTTTTCCGGAAGCGTCCCGATCACCTGATCGACCTCCGCAATCAGCTCTTTTCGAAAATAATTTTCTTCAATGCTTTCCTCGGAGCGCAATACCTGTTCCGCTTCATCGTCCAGATTGCCGCAGGGGGCGATTTTGTTCCGGCGGGCCTGTTTCCGCCTGTCGCTCCTCCAAAGATTATATGCAAATGAAAAAAACAGGGCTTTCGGATTCTGCTCCCAGTCCAGCGTCTGCCCAGTCTCCAGCGCCTTCAAAAAAGACTGCTGGTACAAATCCTCGGCATCTGCTTTGTCCATACAGAGTTTCAGGCAAAATCTATAAATATCCGTACCAAACTCGTCAATACATCTCTCAATTTCTCTTGCGTCCAACGTCTCACCTCCAATGCCCTTTCACTCTATATTTGCCGTGACCTTATGAACGGTTCATTTTATTTTTAAAAAAAGTTCCAGCTATGCTCCAAAAGGGGCTGCCGGGAAATCGCTGAATTTCCCGGCAGCCCCTGTCTGACACTGTTTAACCGTTTCTGAAACGTAGTATTTTATCCCTTCCGTCTTCGGGCCAGCAGCCATGTCATCACATGAACCGCCTGCTGGAACCTGCCCTGTTTAATCAGATCTTCAATCTCATCCGGGGTGTATTTTCTGACATTCAGAAATTCCGTCTCATCCAGATTCTGTTCCCCGGACTTCCGGCAGTTTTCCGCCATAAAAACATAGGCATAGTTATCCGCCAGAGTCGCGTTGGAGGGGACGGTAATCAGATGCGTCCATTGGTCCGAAACATATCCTGTCTCTTCCTGCAGCTCCCGTTTGGCCGCCTCCAGCGCATCCTCCGACACGGACGGATCATTTCCCGATCCATACTCCCTGCCGTCCGACCGCTCGATGCCCCCTGCCGGAAATTCCGTTGTCACCTCCCCGATTCCCTGCCGATACTGCCGGACGCAGAGATACCGCCCCTCTTCATCCGATGCCGCGATTACGACATAGTCCCTGCGGCTGTAGCTGTAATAGGGTTCAAATACGCTTCCGTCCGGGAAACGGTAGGCAGACCTCCTGAAATCAATCCATTCATCCTGCACGATGTGCTCCGTGCTGATCTCCTCCCACTCCAGATTTTCATTGTTCTTTGTATTCATAATTTCTGCACCTTTTCCTTTATCATATTTTACCCCCATGGGCGTTCTGTCCATTGTCTGAAAAAATTGGCCTGTGACCGGACAGTATTGTACGCGGCCCAGGAATCAGCTCTTAAATTAAGTATATCATATATTTCTACTTTCCAATACCCTTGGATTGTAATCTGTTTTTCCGTATGATAAAATACCTTATGAAGCGGCCGTATGGCCATGATGGGGTGCCCTTGGGTATACCTTGTGAAACAAACAGTTTCATGCTGGAAATCTTTTACAAATTGGAGGTAATGCTATGAAAAAAATATTTACTTGCTTCCTGTGCGTCACCCTCCTTGCCGCCGTCCTCACCGGATGCGGTTCGAAAGGGAATGATTCCGCGCAGGCGGAGACAGGTAAAACGGAAAGTACAGACACCGACCGTACAGAAGGTACGGACACAGGCAATACAAAGGATGCGGAGCAGAAGAAGGACGCCTCTTCGGAAGAAGAAGCCTATCTGGAAGGGCTGCACCATGTTGAAATCGAAGTGCAGGATTACGGCACCATTGCCCTGGAGCTGGATGCGGATACCGCGCCGATCAGCGTCACCAATTTTATCCGGCTTGCCGAGGACGGTTTCTATGACGGCCTCACCTTCCACCGGATCATCAGCGGTTTTATGATCCAGGGCGGAGACCCGAAGGGGAATGGAACCGGCGGTTCGGACAAAACGATCAAAGGCGAATTTTCCGAAAACGGCGTGGAAAATGAGATTTCCCATGTGCGGGGCGTAATCTCCATGGCAAGATCCAACGATCCCGACAGCGCATCCTCCCAGTTTTTCATCGTCCATGAGGACAGCCTGTTTTTAGACGGAAACTATGCCGCGTTCGGCCACGTAACCGAAGGGATGGACGTTGTGGACAAAATCTGCGAGGATACACCTGTACAGGACAGCAATGGAACGGTGGACAAGGGTGACCAGCCCACGATCACATCTGTCCAGGTGATCGATTGATGTAGAACGAATTTTGCGGACATTGACAGGCAGGCACAAGAGCGCTTTGCATCTGGTTAATCTGGCAGCTCTGTAACTGATTCAATACAGCCATCTTTAATCATGATAATCTCATCTGCCTGTGCTGCAAGATACCTGCTGTGCGTTACTACAATGACGCACTTTCCAAGCTCATGCGCCGTTCTTTTTAGTAATTCTATAATTTCCCCCGCCGTGTTTTCATCAAGGTTACCCGTCGGCTCGTCAGCAAGCAGCACTTTCGCGTTGCTTGCCAGTGCTCTTGCAATGGCAACCCGCTGCTGCTGGCCGCCCGATAGCTGCAAAACATTTCTTTTCCAATCCTCGCAGGGAATGTTTACTTTCTCCAATAAATCCTGCGGTTTTTTTGTTCCGCCAAGCCGTACGTTTTCCTCTGTCGTCAGATAATCAATCAAATTATAATTTTGAAAAACCAATGAAACATGATGCTTCCTGTGGTAGTTAAGTCCTTTTTCCTGTATATTTTCACCATTATACAAAATGGTTCCTCTCACAGGCAGATCCAGTCCTGCAAGCAGGGACAGGAACGTCGTTTTGCCTGCCCCGCTTGCACCGACAATCGTGTAAAACTTCTTTTCTTCAAACTGCATGGAAACATTTTTTAAAATTTCTTTTTCTTTCTGTGATTTATAAGAATACTGCACATTTTTGACTTCTAATACCATCTATTTGTCCTCCTAACTAATTTCACTGAAAATATCTTTTGGATTTTTACGGGCAATCAGAATGCCGGCAGCCCCAACCGATATTACAACCAACAACGCTACGCCGATCCAACCGTACAGCATGAGTTCTGGTGTAACGGCGACGGAAACGCCTGTAACTGTTTCCTCTGAATCCTCCGCATTTTTTGCGACTTTTCCTTCCTCTAAGACATTCTGCTCCGTTGCCTTTTGCACCTGCTGCCGCACAAGATAATCCGCTGTAATATCAGAAGCGGCGGGCGCAGCCGTAAAAGAGAGGAATAGGGCGGCGGCAGCGATCATGGATGCTTCCAATAATATCTGCCCCAATATTTTTATCTTCGGTGTGCCAAGGGCTAATAAAATTCCGATTTCCTGCACCCGCCCTTTCATCCAAAAAACAAATACTAAAAATAGGATGATCAGGCTGGCTCCTGCAACTACGATAACTAATATCTGGCTGACATTCTCCAAATCATTGAAATTTTTCGACATCTTATCAATATTTCCGTTGTTGTCAATCAAATCATAGCGTTCCCATCCAATATCCGCTTTCTGTATCTCTTTTTTTATTTCATCGTATTGGTTCACGTCTGCCACTTTGAAATATGCTTTTTCGTACAATGCACCTGATGTACTTCCTTCTGCTTTTTCTGGAAATCCTAAATCGGTAAAGATCATATTTTCAGAACGGTAAGTATCTCCGGACATGACAGGCGTCATTTTCTGCTGAACCCTGTAAATCCCAACAATCTCCGCCCCAAAGACGGTTCCATTCTCTATATCACGGCGGTCATTAAATTGTATTCTGTTTCCAACCGACAGGTTGTTTTTTGCGGCAAGTTCTTCTGAAATCACGCATACGTCAATATCTTCCTCTGTTATCATCCGTCCGTCCTTCATTGTTACATTTCCTGACAGGACATTGGCATCCAATGCCATATTTTTATTGCCGATTAAGCTGACACAAAGTAAATCAGAGCTCTGGTCTACATCATCATCCTCAATTCTGGAAAAATCCACAGGATTCACTGCTGTGACGGCAGTTGTAATATTATACTCGGAAATGCCGGTAACAGCGGCAATCTTTTCCATATCATGGATTAAAACCGTCTGGAACGAATTATCATACGATACCCTCCATGATGTCCCATAGTTTGTTTCTATTTTTTCAACATTCACGTCATCGAAATTTCCTTCTTCGCCCTCGGTCTTTTTTGCAAGAATTTCATCTGCCCTGTTCCGCTTGTTTGCTTCGTTTGCTTCTATCAGAAATCCAGCCCCTACTGCCTGCTTTGTCTTATTCTGGGTGGCGATGCTTGCATTTCGGCTGGCCATGCCCGATAAAAAAAACAGACTGATCATAAATACTACAAAAAACAGAAGTATGCTTTTGACTGGTTTGCGTATAACCGAACGCCACGCCATTTGGAAACTATTCATTGTCTATCCCTCCATTTTCGATAAAGTTTCTTTGGGGTTCGTTCTTAATATCGGGAGCAGGGAAACTATGACTGCCGCCAATACAAGCAGGCTTCCCAAACCTGCCAGAATGCCTACATCTTTGAACTGTAATAACACTTCTAAAGAAATGTCTGTTGTTCCAGATTCCGTAAGGAAACCTTGTAAAATGCCCGCCATAAAGTTTCCAAGACAACATGAGCCAAGGACAGCGAATGCAAAGACGAAAAATGATTCCATAAATACCTGTAAAAAAATACTGGCTTTTGATTTTCCAACACTGATAAAAATAGCAGTTTCTTTCTGCCGTGTCCGCATCCACATACAAAGCAGTAAAGATACGATCACTGTTCCTGCCAGAAGCGTTAGGACAAGCATAAGCTTTGCAGCCCTGGTAATCTGTTCTAATGGAAGAGCCATTTGTTGATACAAGGTATCAGATGTCGTAGAATCTGCTTTATCAGATAAATATTTGTTCAATTCTTCCTCTAATAAACTTAATTGCTCTGGATTTTTGCAATAAACAGCAACTTTGGCATAACCCTCCGTTTCAAATAAATCCGAATAGGAACTGTTATCTATGAATATCTGATTTTCAATACGGTTTACAGAATCCATTCCTTCAGGCTGCCTGCTTTCATTTCCAGATAAAAAGATACCGACAATTTCTAAGGAAACCCGCTTTCCATTGGTATTTTCTAATTCTATCCAGTCTCCTGATTTTAATTGATTGGCATCCGCAAGATAAGAGTTGATAACAATCCCTTTTATGTCCCCCGCAATATAGCTGCCAGATACAAGACGGTATACCCCTTCTGAAAACCCGCTGTCATTTTCCAGATTATCGTAGGATAGAAGGGATACTTTCTGATTGGATGCTTCTGTAGAATCGCTGCCCGTAACCAATTGGAAATTTACAGGAAACGCATCGTTTTTTGCCAGGCAATTTACAGTGGAAACTTCCTCTAAATCCTTTATCCATTCCACGTCATCCAATGTAATCCTGTCATCCTCTTTCAAAATCCCCATGACAACTTTTGCTTTTGTTTTTTCTCCAATTGCCGTTTTTGAATCAGCCGTTGCACGGAGAATCATGTTTGTGCTTAGTATCATGCTGCTCACAATGAGCAGCACAAAAAACAATAAGACTGTCTTGGCTCTTTTTCGCTTCAAGTACCGAAACGCAAGCTGATAGAATGCCATGTCCATTCCTTCCTCCTATTCATATTGGGTAATGATTACTTTTTCAGCTGTAAAATTTTCTGTATTGTCAAAATTCCCATAGAGCAGCAATGATGTTTTTTTCTTGATATCCTCTTTGGCAGCGTCATTGACCGTGGCTTCTCCAATCGCTATGCTTATCACTGCTCTCTGGAATATGCAGTGATCTCCATATTTAATATTCACTTTTGCCCCCTCATTTTCGTACCCTTCCGCGGCGACGACAGCCTCGTCAGCATGATCTGATGTTACTTGGTTCACCACGCATCCAAGATCTGAAAACTCGATTACATCTCCCTGCAAATCAGATGCCGCAATGATTTCATCACCATCCATACTCCCGACACTATTTGAATTGTTCTCATTGGAAATATCTTTTTTGTCAGAGCCTGTTGTGCCATTTTCAATATAAGTATCTTTAGCTTTGCTTTCTCCGTTTGTGCCTGTTCCATTTAGCGTACCGCAGCCTGTCAAAGCAAAAATACTTGCCCCAACCACGAATGCCCGCATTAATTTTTTGATCTTCATCATTCTTTTCCGCCTTTCTTTTTGATATGTTTGTATTTAGGAACTGTGCAAAAATAACTTGCCTTTTTGCGCAGAACAAATTTTCAGACACAAGGCGGAGGAATGAGGCGTACCGGGGTACGTCGATTGACGACAACGC